>NZ_JAGYWV010000016.1:0-47618 GCF_019279065.1 Psychrobacter sp. BF1 | reverse complement strand
TTGTTTGCGCTTGGCCTGGATGTGTTGATTGAGGGCCTTCACTTGGTGTTCTTTAACAATGATAAGACTGTATTTCGACAGTTAGTTAGCTTTTTAACCCCTAAACCTATGAAAATCGGGTGGGGATGATTTTTTTGTCGTGTGCAGAGGTATAAGATATAATAGATCTCTTGCATAAGTCATTGCTAGCCTTTGATACTCCGTTAACGAAGGTCAATAAAACGGTACTTTTGCAAGAGGTCTAATATGTTACTATCTACTAAATTTTTCAGATAGAGCTAATAGATAAGGTATGCCTCTGCCTTACTAATAACAACCTAAGATCGAGGATTTACAGTTGGAGCCTACAGGCGTAAAAAGTTAAAAATACTAAATGACGCAGGAACGCATGTTGTTCTTAAAGTGTCTATTGCTCCTCTGAATTTTATTGAGTATACCTATGGCGAATCAATCAGGTGCCTTCACTGGTTCGGTCCCCTAGTGAGGACTTGAACCTTAGGCTGTGAGATATTGCTATTAGTACTCTAAATCTATTTAGATAAAATCAGTGTACATAGCAATGTAACTTTCAAAATGTAAGGTTGAGTATACAAACCGGGACGAATAATAATTATTCAAGATTATCTTTTACTTTGAAAGGTTCTGAGAATTGTAGAATTAAGAAATTAACAACTGATAATATAATCGCTATCTCATAACGTCCATAAGCAACAGAGATGCCGATAGCAGCGGTATTCCATAAACTTGCAGCTGTCGCAGTGCCTTTTACCGTATTATCACCTTTAAAAATCGCCCCACCACCGATGAAACCCATGCCCGTAATAATAGCGTACATGATTCTCGCTTCGGGTTCTGCTGCACCTCCATGATAGATATCGACAGCCACTAGCATGAAAGCACAAGATGCAATACTGACTAATGGGAAGGTTCTGAGTCCTGCACCCTTATCTTTCATCTCACGATTAAGCGCAATCGGTAGGGAAAGCACGAAAGCAATTGCTAATTGAATCAAATGATATAACATTAATTTTAAGTTTAAATCAAATTCAAACATGGCTTACTGCACTCTTTAAAAGAAGGTTAAAGGTTAAATGAACAAGGGTGATCATCGTTATTTTTAATGCGTCGAAGATGACTTATTACTGCGTAACTTACCAATCATGGTAACAATAGCCATGACAATAACACCGACTACTAAACCTACCAACGCATTTAAAAGCATGGTTGTCACACTTTCAAATATGCCAGTTAGGTGCGCTAAGTCTTCCACTTCATGATGCAAAAAACTGATCCCATGCACTAAGATACCGCCGCCCACTAGAAACATTGCTAATGTCCCAGCAATGGATAAAAACTTCATCAGCTTTGGTGCCGCAGACAATAAAATCCCACCTATTTTCTGCTTTGCACCGTTCGTCTGTTTCATTAGGTAAAGACCTAAATCATCCATTTTAACGATACCCGCTACTAAGCCATAAACGCCTACTGTAATGCCAATAGCAATAATAGACAGCATCACGCTCTTCTCTAAAAGCGTCGCTCCAACTGCTGAGCCGAGTGCAATTACGATAATTTCAGCCGATAGAATAAAGTCGGTGCGCACCGCACCTTTGATTTTGTCCTTTTCAAAAGCAACCAAATCAATCGTCTCATCAGCATTGGCACGTAGACGGGCTATTTGTTCTTCATCGTGAGGTAAGATATGTGGCCAGAACTTATGAATGATTTTTTCAGCACCCTCATAAGCCAAATAGACACCTCCGCACATCAATAAAAACGTGACTAATGGCGGGTAGATGGCACTAATCAGCAACGCTAACGGCACTAATATAAGCTTGTTAACGAATGAGCCTTTGGCAACGGCCCAAACTACTGGCAGCTCACGGTCTGCTTTAACACCTGAAACTTGCTCTGCATTAAGGGCTAGATCATCGCCCAATACACCCGCCGTTTTTTTAACGGCAACCTTGGTCATAAGTGACACATCATCTAATATCACACTGATGTCATCAAGCAAGGTTAATAAACTGGCTCCTGCCATGTGTGCTCCTTTGCGTCTATTTATATAAATTAATTGATAGGTTTTTTATTAAAGTCTTTCTAATGTTTTTTGGTGTCACCGACAATCTTATCCATCAAAGCAAATAACAGGCCTGACAGTACAAACGTCATATGGATAATCACTTTCCACATCAATCTATCAGCATCACCTTCGCTCATCTCTTTAGGTATATCCATAAATGATTTAAGAAGATCAATCGCAGAAATGGCAACGATGGCACCAATCACTTTTAGTTTCAGCCCAGAGAAATTGATTTTTCCCATCCATTCAGGGCGGTCCACATGATCTCCGGTATCAATTTTTGAGACAAAAATCTCATAACCACTAAATATGATGATAAGCAATAAACTTGCGACTAATGACATGTCGATAAGCGCCAACGTACCAACGATGACATCGGCTTCAGATGCACTGAACACATGAGTCGTCATATGCCACAGCTCTTGAAAAAACTTAATAAATAATAAAATGATACCGAGCACCAATCCCAAATAGAACGGTGCTAGCAGCCAACGACTATTAAATATGGTTTTTTCTAATCTTTGTTCAGCTTTCTTCAGCATTTGTGTCTCTTGTTGTGGGTAATATAAATGTTTAAATATGATGTCTATTATTAGGTAATAAAAAGCAATGCATGTTAATAACAGGTTATACCAATTATTTGGTATAACCTGTTATTAACGATATTCTAAGATAATAATTTTTTGCTTTACATTCTCTACACTCTAAGCAGTGAGTTTTGCCTGTTGCTTACGATGTTTCAGTGAAGCAAGCAGGGCCCAACCAATAAAGGCAATACCGATCAGTCCCGTAATAAGCTCTGGCACATGGAATTTCACCGATAACAACATGATGATGGCTAAAGCGCCGATGGCATAATGCGCGCCGTGTTCAAGATAGACAAACTCATCAAGCGTGCCTTTATCAACTAAGAAGATAGTCATCGAACGCACAAACATCGCACCGATTGCAAGACCCAGCATAATCACGATAACGTCATTGGTAATCGCAAATGCGCCAATCACGCCATCGAAACTGAATGAAGCATCAAGGACTTCTAAGTATAAGAAACCGATAATACCGCCTTTCATAATGGCGCTAGTTGCAGCACCAGTACTATTACCTTGAGCGTCTAGTTCTTCTTCAAGATCACCTTCAAGCATACCAGAAACCACTTGTACGCCAAGGTATACCAAGATACCCCAAATACCCGCAATCAATACCGCTGCTGACTGCTCAGGGTTAGCAAATGATACCGCAATCATCAACACGATAAGCGCCACAAACACGCTCATGGCATCGACTTTACCCAGTTTTGCCAAGCGGCTCTCGAGCCAATCAAACCAATGTACTTCTTTATCATCAAAGATAAAGTTCAAGAACACCAATAGTAAGAAGATACCACCAAAGGCTGAGATTTCAGCATGGTGTGCCATTAGTCTTGCCGAGTATTCTTTAGGATCGTTCAATGCCAAATCTATAACTTGCATCATACCAAGATCAGCGGTAACCGCGACGATGACAATAGGGAATACCAAACGCATACCGAAGACGGCGATTAAAATACCGACGGTTAAAAATATCTTTTTCCAAAACTCATCCCAGCCTTTAAGAACTGAGGCATTGACCACCGCATTATCGAATGATAATGAGATTTCCATGACGGCCAAAATCGCGGTAATAGATAAGGTTGCGATCAAACCACCCATCCCGCCATGTGAATATCCCCACCATGCCGCGATCGCTAATGCAATGGCGGTAAAGATGAAGTCTAAATAAAAATGTCTCATGACACATCCTGTCTGGTTGCGTAAAGCTAAGTGTATCTACTAAAAGTATGAGGCATAAAAAAAGTGGCTATCGTGAGCCACTTCCCTATGTGATTTTTAATAGAATATAAAGTATTTTTTTAAAATATTCTATGCAGAATTGTCACTGTATTTTTTATGCTTTGGCGATTAAAAACACCTTATATTTTAATAATAATTCTAAGTATAAGATACTGATCAAATAGAGTTATGCTGCGTAGTTTAGCTTCTGTATTAGCATTACTTAGAAAAATGCGAATTCCACTCACAAATAAAATTTTGCTATTTTGGGTATACCCTAGCGAGACCAGTAAAACAAACCATAATTTGAGCTAATGAGTTACCTAGAATGAACAATGTTAACAGGACTATTAATTATCTTAAATGGTTGCCTTTTGGCTACTAGCCCATGTTATGTCTAATAATGATAGAAACTATGCCACCGCTGGCCCCTCTAGTTGTTTTAGGCCAATCGTTCTCAGTCTTCCTTGGTCATCAACTTCTTTAATGACCAACAACCACTTCTCATTAATCGCAACCGTATCGCCTGCTACGGGTGCCATCTTTAAGCTATCCTTAATGTATTCAGCAACCGTTTGTTCCCACATGTTTTTTGTGTTCAAGCCATCGTCCAGAGACTCGGATTTCATCCTATCGGTAAAGAATGGCACATCTTTAAGTTTGACACTCGGCGATAGCATCCAATCGCCATAAAAATCATCGATGGCTCTACGGTCTAACGTCGTGTCATTAAAAACATTCGCAATCTGATCGGCATAATCGCCACTCATGGCATACCAAACGCTATCGCCAAATTTGAGCTTAGTCTCTTCATTAATTGCCAAGATTTGCTGACCACGCACCAAGGCAAAAACATGAATTCCTTCAGGGCTGATGCGCGTAGAGATGTCCCTCGGATGACGACCAATTGCAAACGCACCTAACTTTACTTCAAATTCATACAACGTAATGCTTGCTCTATCTGACACCCACACTTCATGCTCTTCTTTTGGGCCCTTATTGTTAGGAATACGCACCTTAAACAGATTGGCCATAAAAGGAATGGTCGTCCCTTGTAATACTAATGATAAAACTACCACACCAAAAGCAATATCAAATAGCATAAAGGCATTATCTACCCCTGCAATCACTGGCAACATGGCAAGGGTGATGGGTACCGCACCGCGTAAGCCAACCCAAGAGATGAAACCGATCTCTTTGTTTTTAAACTTAAAAGGTAAAACACTGGTATAGACTGCAATAGGACGAGCCACTAAAATCATAAAGGCAGCAATGGCCACCGAATAAGGCCAAACTTCAAGAACGTTCGATGGTGTGACCAATAAACCCAATACGACGAATAACACCGCTTGCGACAACCACGCAAAGCTGTCCATCACGCGCATGACATGTTCAGTTGAGCGTACCTTATGGTTGCCAATCATAATACCAGCGATAAAGACCGCGAGAAACCCACTACCGCCCAGTAAGTTAGTGGCAGAAAACACTGCTAAACCCGCCGACATTATTAAAATGGCATACATACCTTCTGCCAAATGTATCTTGGGTAATAACCGAGATAGGAAATAACCAAAGAACAAGCCCATTCCTAAACCAAAACTAAGCTGTTGTAATAGTAGGCCTAAGAAGCCTAGCGCTGTCTGTCCGGCAGGATCAACATTTAAAGCAATCAATCCAGTGACTAACAGAATCGCTAAAGGGTCGTTGGCGCCCGACTCTAATTCAAGCGTGGCTTGGACACGATCATTTAATTTAACACCGCCATTACGCAACAGTGAAAATACCGCTGCCGCATCGGTTGAACCCACGATTGCTGCCAGTAATAAGCCAAAGCGCCAATCGACATCCAGCAGCCATGTGACGAATACACCCAGTATCATGACTGTCGCAAGTACGCCCCAAGTGGCCAGTGTGATGGCTGGTTTTAAGCCAACTCGGAATGATTTAACAGAGGTGCGCAACCCACCATCTAACAAAATACAGGCTAGGGCTGCTTGTCCGACAAAATTGGCTATCGCATATTGAGAAAATTCAATACCCAAGATACCTTCTTCACCAGCGAGCATCCCGACGACTAAAAACAATAGCAAAAGTGGAACACCCAAACGCGCCGATAACGTACTTGCCATGATACTGGCGAAAATTAATACTGCTCCTACGAGATACACGATATTTAAGGTATCCATGTTTCATTAAGCCCTATTTTATAATACTAAGCTGTTTTAACCAGAACGGGAGTAACATTTACCCATTGCTTTCAACGGTTAATTATTGTTTTAACATACTCCTTAAGAATAACTGAGCTATGCTTGTATGTTGGTAAATATCTTATTATATTTTCGCTAAATGAGTCATATTATGAAAAAAGAGACACTGACAGGACTGTCTATTATTACATTTGCAGCATTTTATATTTGGATTCAAAATGGCAGTAACCCATCTGATAAAAAAAGAAACACTGAACTCGAACAAGCTCAAAAAACATCAAAGATTGCATTGCTAACGAAGTGCCAGAAAGCAGTACAGCCCATGCTTAAAGGTTTTAAATCTATGGACATTAAACGAAAAAACACAGACTACAGACGATTAAATAATGGTAACTTTGAAGTCATAACACATTACTACGCTGAAGATAGCTTGGATGCGGCCCCGCTCATTATCGTCGACTGCTTATTCGATAAAGATGGCAGTTTATTAGAAACAGGGCAGGTTAAATAACTTCCAGTATAGCTATGGAGCTGTAGTAGATAAGACTTTAAATAACACACCTTTTTCTAAAATTTTTTAAGCTGCTCATGATGCTGGCCATTTGCTCAGCCAGTTTTTTAATATCAGATTGAGTAGTCATTGCTTATTCTCCTGTTATTGAATTATAAGCAGTTGCACAATTTTTAGGAAAAGCTTTTCAATCTGGAATTAAATTACTGGTTCAGTTGGGGTATACCCGAGCGGAACCGGCTAACTCACCCTTCAAACCCATTGATAGACCATTTAAAATGGACTAAAGCAGTAAAACCACTTCAAGCGTACTATTATTAGCATATTTTTAATAAAAAAAAGCCAACCATAAGAGGGTGGCTTATTAGCGTTTGAATCACTCGAATTCATTATTACACATTAAAGCCTATGTGCTTCCCTGTTGGCAGCTCAACATCGATACGAAGCTTACCACCCATAGCTTCAACATATTTTTTCATGGTCGATATTTTAAGATCATTGCCGCGATTTTCTATAGCAGACAATGAAGGCTGTTTAATACCCATGGTTTGAGCCAGCTCTTTTTGAGAGATCTCTAACTCTTCACGGATACGAGACAGCTGGTTTTCTAAAAGCAGTTGCTCTGCCAGTTGTTTAATACGCGCTTGGCTATCCAAAGAGCGCTCAGCTAACATCTCTTGTAATGTCTTAGTCATGTTATGGATCTCCTAAAGTTCTGAGGTGACACTCATACTGTTGGTCTGCAGTGGCTAGCATTTCTTTATAAAAACGCTTTCTATTACCCTTATCACCAATACAAAGCACAATCGCTTGCCGCTTTGGGTCAAAGGCAAAAAAGGCTCTGAGTGGCTTGCCTCTGTGCTGAATACGCAACTCTTTCATGTTGGTAAACTTTGAATCATACACCGTATCTACTAAAGGGCGACCCAAGCTTGGACCTTGCTGTTCTAAAACCACCAAAGCTGCCAGTACTTTTTCTTGCGTTGATTCGTCTTGCTGATCAAACCATTGGTTGAACAGCTCTGTTGTGATGACAGTCCACATATAAAAACCAATATATAGATTATAGTCTATATTATACAGCTAATCGAGACAGTCTGCAATTATAGTGAGCAGCTCTTAACAGCCTATGCTTAGTGGCGACCATATTTTCTATCATTAGCCTATACCTAAAACATAAAACCTTTAAATGATAACCTATCTATCATTAGACTTTTTTATGTTATTAAATGATAGTAATATCTTGCTATTATCAATGAACATTAATTATTAAGTCTAAATAATAGAGGTGGCGTTATGACTGTTCGTATTTATGTGAGAGCCAGCACTAAGGATCAAGACGCGACCAGAGCATTGTCTGACTTGATTAGCTTTAGCCAAAGCTATGATGATAACCATGTTGAGTACGTAGAGCATTTCAGTGGTACAAAGTTAGATAGACCAGCACTCACTAAGTTACTCAATGATGCTGAGCAAGGCGATATATTGCTTGTTGAGAGTGTAGATAGATTGAGTAGATTGTCTCAGGATGATTTTGCTATCTTAAAGCAGCGCATCAAAGATAAAGGTTTGCGATTGGTAGTGGCTGATCTACCAACTACACATACGGTTAGCGAGGGTATGACAGGCGACATCCTTAGGGTAATTAACAATATGCTGATCGACTTATTAGCAACGATGGCAAAGCTTGATAACGATAAGCGTAGAGAACGTATCAAGCAGGGATTAGCAAACAGTGGATATAAACCTACTGGTAAGAAAGCAAATCTAGCAAAACACAATCGTATTAGAGAATTAGACAGTCAAAATAATATGACAAAAGAGGAAATCGCTAAGGCGGTTGGTGTTGGGGTAGCTACGGTTTATCGTGTCTTAAAACAGGGTTAATAGCTGAAGTATTTTAAACATTAATTTACGTTTCTATAGACGCGATGCTATCAAATATATAATCATTAAGTTGATAGATTTTAATCATGTATCTTGATTCAAAAAAACCCTGTATTTGAGTATTTGAGTATTTGAGTATTTGAGTATTTGAGTATCACTTTGCCTTTTTAGCTATGATAGTAATCAGCTGTATCAACTTTGTACGTACTAGCGTTGCAACTGATTTATTTTATATATCGAATGCAGCGACTTTATGCCCATGCTTTGAGCAAATGCTATAAGCTCATTTTTAGCACATATAAGTGGTTCCATTATAGCAGTCTGTTTTGAGTGGTCTGTTAATAGGGTTTTGGGGCTTTTAAGTCGGTTCCGCTAGGGTATACCCTAGGATAATAGGAAATCCATCGCGGATGACAAAACCTGTTTAGCTTTTAAACAATACGGGTTTGTCGATAGTATGTAAGATAAGTTCGAAAAGTGACTAGAGTGTTAGATTATTCATACTGGGTCTGAATTAAAATTTTATTGTGATTAATTTCTGCTCAATGTTATTCATTTGTCGCCATGATGAGTGATGGCGGCTTGTGATTTAGTTAGGAAAAATAATCTTGAGTAATAAGGTACGTTTGTAGCATTTGCAGCAGGGCTTGTTCTAGGCTTCTTTACTTACACTTTCCTGTAAATTCTTTTTTAGTAAATGATCGAATATAAACGGGCCAAAAGGTAAGAGTGAGCCGAGTACGCCCGCAGGTATTGCCCAAAGAGGCATTTTCATTTTGATAGCTGAGCCTATAAGTATTATGATATAGGTAATAAACAATATACCGTGTGCCATACCGATGTATTTCACACCTTCTGGAATGTCCAGCATATATTTTAGTGGCATGGCGATACAGAGCAATAATAAGAAAGAGGTGCCTTCTAGGTAGCCTATAATGGTAAGGCTTTTTAATGCGGCACTTTGTTTTTTTCTAAGATTATGTATTTGTTTGATAGTTAGCTGAGCATGTGACACTATATTATCCTTTTGTTATTTCAATAAATAATTTAGGCGGTATTCAATGTCTTTATAATAATGGCCCTGTCCAGAGCTTTGAAGTACTGGTTTTTGTCATCTACCACTTAGCACGTCACGCCTTCGTCTAGCCACTTCAAAATCATCCTGCGTTCACTCGCATACAATTATGCATTGGGTTTTGGGATATAGAATGAGAGAGTATTTGTATTAATCATATATCACCTTCCAGTTCGCATTTTTATAAACACACTTGAGTATAAAAAGTATCTTTCCGTATAGAGCAGCTATGACGCTAGTTCTTTTTATTTGTACTGATCAATATTCACTTGTTTATTCATTACGCTTACTTTCCAAAAATATCATATCAATTATAATCAACGCTACACCGACACAGACACCTATATCTGCAACATTGAAAATAGGATAATTCCAGACATCAGCATAATGCACATGGATAAAGTCAACCACTTTGCCAATTCTTAAACGATCGATTAAGTTGCCAATCGCACCGCCAAGCACTAAGGCCAACCCCATAGACAATAGCTTGGCTGTACGTGGCGCTTTGATTAAATAAATCGTTAAAAAGATAGCCATTACAAAAGCTAAGCCTGAGAAAAACCATTTCTGCCAACCGCCAGCGTCGGCTAAAAAGCTAAATGCTGCCCCATAGTTATAAGCGAGTGTCCAGTTGAGAAATGGTTCAATGACCGGTACGGGGTCATTGAACGCTAATTTGGTTTGGGCCAACCACTTAGTCCATTGATCAAGTATTAACACCATTATCGCCAACAAATACCAGATAAAAGCGCGACTGCCATTGGCAACCATTTTTGGCATTTTATCCAACTTACCTTTAGGTGTTATCGAGTTGCCTGAAGTCACGTACATAGCTTTAGGCGTATGATTCATGGTTTTAGAGTCAATCGATTGATGAGTACTACTCACAGCTATAGGTACTTTATTGTCAGCAATATTAGTACTAGCCGATTCAACGCTATTCAATTTAGTACTATCTAATCTGTCGGTAGATTCAGTCATAGTTGTTTTCTTTATCTGTGTTTATACAATGAACAATGTTAAACGTATATGTTTTTGGTATACGACTATTAATCGCGCCACTTTTATAAACGGCTCCACTTACCGCTCTGGTGTTATGAAACTTACGGTAATAATTTTTTATTAGGGAATCTGTTGATTGATTTCAACATTAACCTGAGTCTGTTCAGCGCTAATCACTATAGGATTACCCGATAAGTCGCCTGACTCTGCTATGGCATTACCGCTATGACTAATACGAGCAACGACTGCTAACTGAGTTTTGTCACTACGAGCTGAATTTAACGTACGATCTGGCATCATCGCATCAAGATTGCTTAAGCGGATACTAGCCTCACCTTGCTTGATAATACTAATGGGTAAACGTTTGGCGGCAAACGGTGGACCTCCTTTAACGTCACGTATCGCAACAAACAACACATCATCAGCTTTCACTAACGGTAATAAATTAGCGTTAATTTTCACTGTCACGTCAATACCTTCTAGCGCTTGCTTTTCTTGCGTGCTAACGTAGTTGCTTAACTCATCTAAGCTTGCTAAAGCTTTAGTATGATCACCTGGTTTGGCCACAATGCTGCCTTGTAAGCGTTTAATCCAACCTTGCGCTTGGGCAAAGTTACTACTACGAGTCTCACCCATTGCCATGAGCATTTGAGCCCGTTCATGCTGTGGATTCTTAGCTAATATAGCTTGTAATACACGGCGAATATTGGCGTCTAACTGACCTTCATTAACGAAAAAGCTAGTCTGAGCATAAGTGGTGGCGATTTCTTCATTTTCAGGAGCTAAACGATAGGCACGAGATAAGGCTTCCAGCGCAGAATCAGTTGCCTCCATAGATAAGAAAAGCTCGGATAGGCGCATCCAGCGATTAGGATCATCAGCATTACGATGAACATTGGTTTGCATGGCGCTAATCAGTTGACGACCATCTTCAAACGCCCATGATGGCGGCTTGTCAATTTTAGCTGTCAATAGGTCGTCAGCCACTTGTCCTACTTTGTCCTCAGCTGTCCACAAATCAAACACGGGCGTACGATTGCCTATTAGTAAATACGCCATTGCAGCCAATATTGGGATCCAAGCTGCGACAATTAAACGGCTTTTGACATCAGGGGTGACCATAGGTGTTATCTGACGCTGCGCATCTAATAGCTGACGCTCCAGTTCCAGCTTTTGATTTTGATAATGGCTATTATTAATAGTACCGCTGTCTTTATCTGTTTGTAGCTCAGCTAAACGTTCGCGAAATACTGCAACATTAATATCTAGCAGTTGATTGTCTATTGGTTTGGACTGCAAACGCGGTGCTCGTAGCCATGGCATAATAGCAATCAGCGCAAATATAAGGGCAATCAGCAAGCTTAGAGTTACAAATAAGCCAAAAGTAGAAAATAGAGTCATTTTTTGTCCTCTAGGCTAGTAATGTCGTGGTCGACACTCTCAGCTTGCGATAATAGACGATCAAGCTCAGCCTTTTCCGTAGAGGTCAAGGCAGCAGTACTGTTCACTGTGACGCCGCTTTGACCACGGGCAACAACTTGGCGACGCTTACTTTGCCAAAACCAACCAATAATTAAGACGAGCAATAATAGTGGTGGAAAAAACCATAGGATCCATGTTGATGGTCGCATAGGCGGCTTGTAGCTAATAAAGTCACCGTAGCGCTCTTGCATATAGACGCGTATTTCAGCATCACTACGTCTATCTTTAATTAAATCATAGACTTTTTGCTTTAGATCCTGTGCAATCGGTGCATCAGAGGCTGCAAGGTTTTGATTTTGGCATTTTGGGCAGCGAAACTCTTCTATTAATCCACGATACTGAGCTTCTTGCTGTGGTGAGTCAAAATCGTATACGTCAATAGCTGCGTTTGCCGTCATGTTAAGCAGACACGCTAGTATTAAGCTTGCTAGTTTTAAAACTATATTGGGTTTTAGTTGAGGAGCTCTTATTCGAGTAACGTTCATTTGCACATCTCCTCAACCTGAATGAGATCAGGACTATCGTTGTTCTTATTAGCCTTATTAAGTACTGTCAGGCACGGCTTAACACGCTGTTGCCAATTGGCTTCATTAATCTCACCAACAATATGCTGACGAATGATGCCATCTCCATCCACAACAAAGGTTTCGGGCGCACCAGTTATGCCTAAGTCTAGAGCAAACTGACCCAATGAATCCTGAATAGACATAGAAAATGGATCACCGCCTCGGTTTAAGTAACTGAGCGCATTACCAATCTCATCCTTATAATTCACACCAACGATATCAACGCCGCGCTCTTCTAGTTGCATTAAAAACGGATGCTCAATAACGCAAGTTGGGCACCATGAGCCCCAAACATTAAGTAAAAACGGCTTATCCGGCAAATTATCATTGGTGATAGTACGGGTAGTATCTGCTAATAACGGCAGCTCAAAGGTAGGAACCGGACGCTCAAGAGCGGTATTGGTCACAATGTCTGTTGGTTTACCTAAGCGCATGTACAATATAACTACCAAACCAAAAAAGAGGATAAGCGGAATTAAGAACCATAGCTTCGTCTGCTTTTTTTTCATTGTCTTTGGGTTACGCTGCTTACTGTTTTGGCTATCTTTTTGCTCAGGAGTATTATTCGACATAGTCATTTATTTCTCCTTTAGTGTCGACATCGTCGATGCTGAGATTGCCTGTTCAATAGCTACCTCATTGACTCCATCAGTAGCCAGATCACCAGTAACTAGCAATGGAGCTTTAACTTTTTTGATGCGGTATCGTTTATCAAGCATGCTAATTAATCCACCTAGAGCCATGATAATTGCCCCTAACCAAATCCAGCGAATTAATGGTTTTACATAAATCCTTAATGCCCATTGGTTACTACCATCGGCAATAGGTTCGCCCAGTGCGACATAAACATCGCGCATAAGACTGGGGTCAATAGCAGCTTCAGTTGTTGGCATCGTGCTGATAATATAAGTACGCTTTTCTGGAGTCAGTTTCGCCACTTCACGACCGTCTTTGGATACCACCACTTGCGCTTGCGTTGCATCAAAGTTACTACCCTTTATTTCAAAAAATTCAGTTACTTCAAAATCGTAACCTTGAACATTGACTGTATCGCCAATACCCATTGCTACGTCACGCTCAATACTCAGGCTACTAGTAAAGGCTATGCCAATGACAGCAACCAATACGCCAATATGAGCAGTCTGTTGACCCCAATAGCTCAGACGCAACTGCCGCAAACCGTTAAAAAGATTAGGCGCATTCTTAGTTTTATCTTTAAAATCAACTGCCATCCATAGCAGTGCCCAAAAGCTAACGGCTAAAGTCACACCAATATTAAGCATAGACGATGGATTAACAAAGTAAGTAATAATGGCGGCTAATACTAAGCTACTAACGGCGATGACCATGCCTATACCCAGTAGTGGACGGGTGTCTTTTTTCCAGCGAATATTTGAGCCCATACCCATAGCGATTAACAACAGCCATGTCAAAGGCACAAACAGCGCATTGAAGTATGGAGGCCCTACAGATACCTGACCGAGACTAAAGGCATCAGCGATAATAGGATAAAGTGTACCGAGCAATACCACGAGCGTTGCAATCAAGATAATAGCGTTATTAATGACTAAGAAAGACTCGCGCGAAACCAGCTGATACTGACTCTCAACCGTCAAACGCCAACCGCGAACGGCAAACATTAATAGACCACTACCGATGATAATGCCAAGAATAGCTAAGATGACCAAACCACGCGTCGGATCAGCGGCAAACGAATGCACTGAGGTAAGGACTCCAGAGCGTACCAGGAACGTGCCAAGCAAGCTTAAGGCAAAGGCGAAAATAGCCAGCATGATGGTCCATGCTTTAAACACCCCGCGCTTTTCAGTGACTGCTAATGAATGCAGCAATGCTAAGCCGACAAGCCAAGGCATAAACGAGGCGTTCTCTACCGGATCCCAAAACCACCAACCGCCCCAGCCAAGCTCGTAGTAGGCCCACCACGAGCCCAGTGCAATACCAATGGTCAAAAATCCCCAAGCCGCCAGCGCCCATGGACGTGACCAGCGTGTCCAAGCAGCATCTAAACGCCCTTCCCACAATGCCGCCATACAAAATGCAAAAGGCACTACCATACCCACATAGCCCATATATAACATGGGCGGATGAATAATCAGACCGAAATCTTGTAGGACAGGATTTAAATCAGCGCCATCGACCGCTAGATTGGGTAAGGTACGCTCAAACGGTGACGAGGTAAATATCAGCATTGTTAGCATCATTAACTGTACACCGGCCAAAATAACTAATACCCGCGCACGCATTGATAACGGCAAGCCGCGACTAAAGTATGATACCAGTGCACACCATGTGGCCATGATGGTCATCCATAGCAGCAAAGAGCCCTCGTGTCCGCCCCATGTCGCCGATAACTTATAGTACCAAGGCAACAGCGTATTGGAATGCTGCGCGACGTAACTGAGGCTAAAATCATTATAATAAAAACCTGCTATCAAAGCGCCAAATGACGTTATCATGGCGGCAAACTGTGCCCAAGCTAAGCTAGGGGCTAGTCGTTGCCAAGCAACTTGGTTACGAATAACACCAATAGTTGGCAGAATTACCTGCAATAACGCCAATACAAAAGCGGTAAGCAAGGCAAAATAGCCCAATTCTGTAATCAACATACGGTCTAACCTTATTTACTCTAATGCGGTTGCAGTTTACTGTAGCGGTGGAATTTTTATTATTAGAACCCACCCCCGAAATCTGCTGCTATCTCTAGTTTTTAATTGATTTCGAAGGGTTTTATTTAACTACTTTAGGCGGAGTTACCAGTGGAGGCGCGCCTTTAAAGCGCAGTAAACGTAACGCATTGAGAGTAACGAGCACTGTTGCTCCAGCATCAGCTAGAACCGCAATCCATAGTCCAGTAATGCCGAATACGGTCGTGATCAGAAAGACGCCTTTGAGACCTAAAGCGAAAATGACGTTCTGATGAATGTTGCGCATGGTGGCACGCGAAAGTGCGATGAGATGAGCCATGTCTGTAACACGACTTTTTAATAATGCGATATCGGCCGTCTCAATGGCCACATCGGTACCACCACCCATCGCGATGCCAACATCAGCGGTTGCTAGTGCTGGCGCATCGTTAATACCATCACCCACCATCGCTATTTTTCTGTTATTCTTCATCTCGTTAAGCAAGCGCAGTTTGTCCTCAGGCAACAGCTCAGCTTCCCATTCCACGTCTAAATTACTGGCAAGTGCTTGAGCGGTTAAGCGGTTGTCGCCTGTTAGCATGACGGAGCGCACACCCATCGCTTTAAGTTGAGCCACACCTTCATGAGCGTCGTCTCGTAACTCGTCTCTTAGTGCGACCAATCCAAGCACTTCTCGACTTTGCTCATCGAAAAGAACTGAGACGGTCTTGCCCTCATTTTGCAGCGCCTCGATTTGTGCCTGTTGCTCGGCTGAAATTGATGCCTCATCTGCGGCATAAACAGGCGAACCGATAGCTAGCGCGCGCCCAGCGATAGTTGCGTGTACCGCTTTACCCGCAGTAGCAGAAGCTTTAGAAGCCACAGGTATGACAACTTTGGCGGCTTTGGCATGACTGACAATAGCTTCAGCAAGCGGGTGACTAGAACCTGTCTCCACACTGGCAAAGAGCGCCAATACCTTATCTTTACCTTGAGAACCCTGATCCTGAGAATCCTGACCTTGAACACTTGAATACTCTTGTGTAAAGGCAACAACATCGGTCACGCGTGGTTTGCCTTCAGTTAAAGTGCCTGTCTTGTCAAAAGCGACTGTCTTCACTTGGCCGATGGTTTCTAAAGCACTACCGCCCTTGATCAGCAAGCCGCGGCGCGCACCGACCGCTAGACCAGAGGCGATAGCAGCTGGTGTTGAGAGCACAAGAGCACAAGGACAAGCGATCAATAATAAGGCTAGACCTCGATATAACCAAGTTGACCAATCTCCGCCCATGGTTAACGGTGGGACGATGATAATTAGGGCGGCAATAGCCATCACAGCCGGTGTATAGTAACGACTGAATTTCTCAATAAAACGGGCAGTGGGTGCTTTGGAAGCTTGCGCTTGCTCTACCAAATCAATAATGCGCGAAATAGTGTTATCGGCGGCTGTCTTTTCTACGCGCACTTGGAGCACACCATCGATGTTAATTGACCCTGCAAATACATTGTCACCCATCGTCTTGGCAACAGGAACAGACTCTCCCGTCACGGGCGAATCATCAAGGCTGGACGCACCTTGAACAATGGAACCATCAGCAGATACCCTATCTCCAGGACGCACCAGCACAAGGTCATTCACTTGTAGTGAAGTCGCTGGAACGTTACGCTGCCCACCTTGAGCATCAAGTAAAATCGCACTTTTCGGAACCAGCGATGATAAGGCTCTGATGCCAGCGCGAGCGCGATCAGCAGCGATACTCTCAAACAGTTCACCGATTGAGAACAAAAAGACAACCGCTGCGGCCTCTTCAGCTTCACCAATGATAAGTGCGCCAAGCACGGCGACGGACATCAGCGTTTCAATTGAAAAGAATGAACCTGTTTTAGCCAGTGCTAAGGCTTTGCGTGCAAATGGAAAAACGCCTACAATCACAGCGATGGCAAACACCCATATCCCATAAGCGGGGAACAGTAGTGACAGTGCATAAGCGCTGCCCATCAAAATACCGAGACCAACAACCTGTTTGCCTTTTTGAGTTTGCCACCACCGCTTATCCTGCGGAGCCATCTGATTGTCGCTGTCAATATCAATAGCCGATACAGTTTGTTGACCAGTATTGGCAGATATACCGAACCCTAGGCTTTTGATGGTTTTTTCAATATCACTAGCCTGAGTCGGCGCATCAGGGGCCAAGCTTAGCTCTAGCGTTTCTGTAGCAAAATTTAGCTCAACATCAGAAACCCCAGGCATACGTTTCAAAGCTGTTTCAATCTTGCCGATGCAACTGGCACAGTCCATACCTTCAATATGATATTTCATAATAATTTACCCTTTGAATAATGGTATTATGAACCCTCTAGTGGCTTTAGAGTCAAGGTTGTCTATCTACAGTTTTGTAAATTTAATTTCTCTAGCGCCAGTCTTTACAGCCACTTTAATTATTTAAATCATAGAGGTTATTATGACAATCAAAATTGGTGAGCTCGCTAAACGCACAGGTGCCACAGTGGAAACCATTCGCTATTACGAAAAGGAGCACTTATTACCTGAGCCTTCTCGCAGCGCAGGGAATTATCGTTTATATAATGAAGAGCACATTGAGCGTCTACAATTTATCCTACACTGCCGTACGCTTGACATGGCTCTAGACGAAGTACGAATCTTACTTGAGTTTTGGGAGGAACCTGATAAAGACTGTGGTGATGTGAGCTCCTTACTAGATAAGCAAATTTATGCTGTAGAAATACGAATGGAAGAACTGATGCACTTAAAGCAGCACTTGACTGTTTTGCGCCAGAAATGTGCAAGTAGTGCACCAGCGGTATCATGTGGGATATTAAAGGCTCTTGCCGATAATTCTTGTCATGAGTAATGATATTAGTAGTGTTCATTTCTGACTGATCAAATCATGAAAGGTTAAATACACCCTGATGTTAAGCACAAAAAAACCCAGCAATGATATTAAGATCACTACTGGGGTTGGAGGAAATAATAACTATGTTGTGCTGACTTATCAGGTCTTATTTATCATTCATAGCAAGGTAGATATTTCGATCTGATGCGGATGCGTCATCCACGTATTTTGAATCACGCCATGTGGTATAAGCATAGACACCACTGTATGGGCTGATGCTGTTCTGACGGAAATCAGAAATCCAGTTTTCGCCATCAAAGATTTGGATATGGCCATGTGGACGCTTTGATGAGCGATCATAGACAATAACATCACCTACTTGGGTTGGCATATCATTACTGATTTTGCTAAAACCTGCTTTATCAAGCGTGCCACGAGTGGCGTACTGATAGGCTGAAGGATTGGGGGTGAACTCATAACCTGCTGATTGTAGTGCTTTACGTACGTAACGGGCACAGTATCCAGAGCTACCAGATAGAGCCACTCGTGAAGCACGAGCAGCAGCGATAGCGGGGGCTGAATTGCTATCAGGAACTGTATTGACTTGCTGCTGTTGTTTTTCAGCGTATAAGCGGCTGTTTAATGATGAAAGCCGACTCTCTTTTTGCTTAGCCTGCGCACTTAGGTTGCTAATAGCTTGACTGATTTCGTCATTACTAGAAACATAAGCACCACTGCTAGTGCTATAGATGTTTTTTGATGAACCGTAGTTTGATGCCACAGAAGTATTGGTGATGGTATTATTTGTTTGAGAGATTGTGATAGCAGCACCACTCGTTTGTGCTATGCCCATACCCAGTACTGACAAAATCAATAAAGCCTGTTTCATAAATCTAATACCTACGGTTAATTCAAAATGGTCTGTTATCAACAACAGCGCAGTCAATTAAATTTCAACAACTCAAGTATATATACGTCATAGTGACTGATACTTCTGCTGCATATTATTCATATAAAAAATGATTATTGGCGATCACAGCATCATTGAAGTCTTACGAAGCTGTTGCAAATCAAGCTGCTGGCCAAAACACAAAGCCGACTTTAGCATAGGCTGTTTAGCCTGTCATCACCCTTAAAAACCCCAAAAATACTTTTTTGATGTTGAAAAAATTGCTAATATTCCACATTTTACAATGTAAGCTTGTGTAACATATACAGAATATAGCTGACTAAATTGACAACAATTTCTACTGTTTTATAAGCAAAAAAACGTCTGAGGGTTAAATCTAAATTACAGATTTAACCCTCAGACGTTTTTTTATTGGATGAAGTAATTACCCTATATAGGGTCTAACTAATTATTAAGATAATATAATAATTTATAATATTAATATAGATGTTAATTCCCTACTGGCTTATGTAATATTACGTAATTGTTTCGATACATCCTGTATATTCTTGTATTAACCCTTAATTATTTATCTATTTTAAGGGTTAATAACCGATAAATCCGCTTACATTGTCATCAAAAGTTACAAATTCAAAGTTATTTTTGCTTTTAAAGTCGCAATAGCTAATGATTTTTTTGATGAAGAATCATTTTATAAGCAATAGAACAGTCTTATACCTGCCTCATTTACTTTTAACGCTAACACTATAATCAAAGTATTCTTAACTGCTAACACACTATAATTGCTGCTCTACCGATTCAATATCAGCATAAACTTGGGTCGTCCCGTCTTTATTGAGCTGCATAACCTGATAGGGCATGAATTTATTTTGATACTCCATACCTGGGCTACCAACAGGCATGCCAGGTACGGCAAGACCCATAGCTTGTACTGGCGGATTTTCTAAGAACTGCGCCATATACTTAGCAGGTACATGACCTTCAAAGACGTAACCATCCGTAGTGACTACAGTATGGCAAGAACGCATCTCAGTTGGAACGCTGTAGCGCTCTTTAAATACGGCTAAGTCCGCAACATCTTGCGCGGTTGCACTTAGACCATTATCTTCTGCATGACTTATCCATTCTTTACAGCAGCCGCAATTGGCATCTTTATAGACCGTAGCTGAGACGTTTTTTAGTAGGTCTGGTTTACTTACTGACCTTGTCATCATGTGAGCACTTTTAGCGTTTGGTTCATCTTCCTTTAAAGTGATAGCTGTTGCATTTTCGGTTGTTACTGATGTTGTGTTTGCATCAGATACGCCACTACTCGGTTGGCTACAAGCAAATAGTGATGAGGCGGCAAGTAACACCAGCGTACCACGCAACCCCTTAGACAGATGACGATTGAATATAAGACTGGATTTTATTTTTAAGGGGGTCATAGTGCTCTCTCATGTACTGTAAATATTGTGAGCTATAGAAGGTCAAGTAACACTTCATATCGTTTGGTAATGTAGCATAATAACCCATCAAACGGGGTACGTAAATTTATACATTGAGCAGTGCGGACTGGTATCATAAGCAGTTTTTATTTTGAAATGCTGCCTGTAGTATTAACGGGTCTATCTGAGTTTTGGATTTTGATTAAAAATTCAAGGCTCATAATTTTGGATAATTTGCGATGCACCTGTCTACTATTAGTCTACAAAAGCGTTTGAGTACTCACTTAAATCAATTACCGCTATGGCTTACGCTAGTAGCAGCATGGCTTGCAGGGGCTATTTTTTTATTTGCATTATCGCCTTATGGGTTCTGGCCGCTAGCAATAGTATCACCAGCGATTTTATATGCGCTGTTGGTGCCAAATATGAGTGGTCGTCGCGCTTTTATTATCGGTGAAGCTTACGGTATGGGGCTATGGTGCGTCGGCGGCTTTTGGCTCTATACAGCTATCCATGATTATAGCGATACTCCAACGTGGCTCGCATTGATTATGATTGGATTGATGGGTCTCGGTATGGGACTGTTTCATGGATTTTTAGCACTAGCCTTTAACCGTATGGTAGGCAAACAACCCTTTTCATTTGCTGCTCTTTGGGTGCTACAAGAATGGTTAAAAACTTGGTTATTCACAGGCTTTCCGTGGCTGTTTGTTGGTTATGCGTTTACTGAAGAGTATTGGTTATCGTCCTTAGCACCCGTTGCTGGTGTTTTTGCCGTCTCTTTTGTTGCCATACTATTGGCTGCAAGTTTAGTAGAGCTACTGCTTCGGCGCAGTAGTTATGCCGTCGTTTCTGTACTGTTATTAGCCATTAGCACATCATTATGGCTGGTCAATCCGCAATGGACAAAACCTAAGGGCACACCTGATCTGTCAGTGTCATTGATTCAAGGTAATATTTCACAAGATATAAAGTGGCTGACTCAATATCAAGTAGAAACGCTAAAGATTTATGCGAAGTTAACGCGCACTGAGTGGGGACGTGATGTTGTGGTGTGGCCTGAATCATCTATTCCGATGTTTCAGGATGAGGCTGCGGGCTTTATTAGTGAAATGATAGAAATGGCTAATGCGACCAATACGACATGGATAACTGGTATCCCTTATAAGGATAAAGTGGCATTCAATGCCAATACGGATAAGTATCCCCCATTTTACAATAGCGTGATTGCTCGAGGTGTAGAAGCGGAAGGCCTATACAAGAAGCAGCGTCTGGTGCCTTTTGGAGAGTATATTCCATTTGAAGGCGTGCTCGATATTTTCCCAAGTTTGGCCGGTAGTCAGGATATTAAGAGCTATAGTCGTGGTAGTGATCAGCAGTCACCGCTACAGGTGCGTGGACACAATATAGGGACGGCTATCTGTTATGAGGTAGCTTATCCAGATACCACGCGTAAAAATGCAATCGATACTGACTTTTTGTTGACCGTCTCTAACGATGCCTGGTTTGGCACTTCAGCAGGACCATTGCAACATTTGCAAATGGTACAAATGCGCGCTCTTGAGAACGGGCGCTGGTTTATTCGAGCGACCAATACTGGTGTTACCGCTATCATTAACCATAAAGGTCGTATTGTAAAACGCGCACCGCAGTTTGAGCGTACTGTACTACGTGGTGAGATACAGGCACGGGTTGGTAACACTCCCTTTATGCTTATGGGAAATTATCCTATCTTGATAATAATAACCCTGTTATTACTACTAAGCTATTTTGGCCAAGGTCTAACCACACTTAGAAGACGAGGGTAATAGTAAACTTAATCATAATAATTTAATCAGCGTAAGTTTTTTATTTTTTCTAGGTAACGTCCTAACGCACGTAAATATAAAAGTTTTAAACTATTGATCACATAAGAACTGATTGAAAAAATTATGTCGACATAAGGCACGCGCCTCATACTTAAAAAGAGATAGCTATATACGGTCTATCATCTTTTAGTTGATACTTTCATTTAATGCACGCGATTTTTGATTGTCATCTGCCTTAGTACCAAATTCAATAGTTGCATGTTGTATATTCTGATGCGCCAAATCTTCCTTGATGTTTTCTTTCATAGTAATAGTCTCTTCAAACGTTATATCGGTCTTCGGTACAATATGAACTGTAAGAGCATTCTCAGTGGTACTCAAAGCCCAGATATGTAAATGATGAAAGTTTTGAATAAAATTATAGCTCTCTAAGATAGCAGTTATTTTACTGAGATCAACATTTTGAGGTACTCCGTCGATAGCAAGCTTGATACTCTCTTTTAGTAGACCCCAAGTCGATAACAGTATAACGACTGAAATAATCAAGCTAACTAGAGGATCAACGATATTCCAACTTGTATAGTAAATAATAATGCCCGAGATAACGACACCTACAGAGACCAATGCATCTACCATTAGATGCAAGAAAGCACCTTTGACATTAATATCGTCTTTTTGACCTTTGTAGAATGCAAAAGCAGAAACAGTATTTATAAATACACCTATTAGAGCTGTAATAATAATAACTTTTCCTGCAACTTCCGGTATGGTATCAAATCGACCCAAGGCCTCATACGCAATACCTATAACGATTGTAACTAACAATATGGCGTTAATAAGAGACGCCATTATAGAAGCTTTTTTGTAGCCATAGGTATAAAGCGTAGTAGATGCTTTCTGTGCTAATTTCATTCCAATTAACGAGATTATTAAACTGGCAACATCACTTAAGTTGTGGCTAGCGTCTGCGATTAAAGCTAATGAATTGATTGAGTAGCCCACTATGAACTCAATCAGCGTAAATGCAGAATTTAGACCAATTCCAATATAAAAAGCCTTATTCATATTTTTAGGGTTTGGAGCTTGATGACTGTGGTTATCTGGATTACTCATGATTCATCCGTATTTAGATTGCTGCATTTTAATTTGAAGAAAAATATATAAAGTCTATTAAATAGCTATTATGGTAATAAGTCTATATCTCATCTCAACCAGTGATTTTTTGGACAGGTATAATAATGAGAAGGTGAGTGTATGATGTATATATTTCACATGCAGTCGAAAGACAAAAATATCTTATGTTTTATCTGAGATTGATGTGCCACTACAAACTATCTTGAATCGGAAAAATCGATGAGTCAAACCGTTATCCATTATTTTCTACATTTTGGCATGCCGTTGATTATCGCCTATATGTTTTTTCGTAGTGACTATAAGCGAGTTTATTTGATCCTAATAGCAACCATGCTAGTTGATTTAGATCATCTTCTAGCGACACCTATCTTTTCGCCCAATCGTTGTAGTATTAATTTCCATCCGCTACATACTTATTATGCGATGGCAGTATATGCGGGCATGTTGTTTTTACCAAAGCCCTATAAGATAATTGGTTTAGGGTTATTACTGCATATGTTGACTGATTTAAATGACTGTATAATGACCTATATTAATTGTCCACAGTGTTTGAGTCAGGCTCCTGCCCGTGAGTTGGTAGCGTGGTTAGGCAGAGCTATTAAGTTTTAATACGGTTGTGACTACATTCCTTTGTTCAGAGGATATAGTCTAAACAGAGTTTGTGGCACAGCCAGCTATCAGTACAGTGGATAGTGGAGGAATGGTAAAGATAATTTTCAAGTTATACTCCTACTTAAACCACCCTAGTATGGTTGGAAATTTAACGTCTTGTGAGTATGTACTAAATGCTAACTTCAAAATAATTGAAATACTTACGCTAAATGATGATAAAAAAAGCCTAAGCAATTTAATGCAGAACTAGATATTAAAAACCTAGTCTATATGTCAAACAAAAAAATGCCTCTGGGAGTTGACTCCTAGAGGCATTTAGTTTTTAATGTAATTAACGGTTACAGTGTGCGTCAACACGCTGTAACGAACAAATAAGCATGTGAAGTGCGTTATTTGAACAGCATTAAATGCCCGTATAAGTGCATTTTATCTTAAAGTCTGCTCAATATCAATATACCTACCGTATACTTATTCGCTCGTTACATCCTCGTGCAGCTCTCTCTGTAATTGTTACCCGTCAAATGGGTGGCAGGCCTCGGTGACGACTGCGTTTGACATAAGGGTGAGCTCCCTACAGGGGTGACTAGACAAAGGATCAGAGCAACGCAATGAGTGGTTACTTGTGCATATCGTAGCGGTATATTGGGCGAACGCCCTTGCTAGCGTATGACAGCACAGTAGCGGTTATGAGCGTGTCTAGGCGGTGCTATCAGCCGTAATCATAACAGCCGTAGCTTGATACAGTGATACGGTCTTGATGACGCGATGGGCGATGAAGTCGGCATGACTAATCACATCAAATCCAAGGAATGCACTAAAGTGTTTGTGAGTGTTTTTATTATACTCATAACTGCTTTAGGGTGAGTGTTCCTTGAAATCTGCTCAAGGCTCCAAAATCAGCATAAACTCACTTAGGCTAATTTAAGTAGTATATAGCCCACTAGGCTATATACTATAAGAGTCCAGAGAAAAATTTAGAATAGTTAATATACAACAATCACTTATTCAGTGAGTCGATATTGTCATGGTTGATTCATAAGCTTAGTGTGAATAGAACGAGATCTATGTCTTGGGCAAAGTATCTTTCACACTCATAACTGTTCTTTATCTTGAAATCCTAATTAAACTGAAACCTCGAATACTTTTATTTAGTCAGCATCCAAAGTATTATCTTTGTTTTGAATAAGTATTAGAGCATCTTGTGCTTTCTTAAGTTGATCTTGTAACAGAGTCACTTGTTCCTGCTTTGATAAATGACGGCTTGATAGCTCGCTATATTGTTTATTCAATACGCTATGCTCGGCTTCAAGCTTAGCCTGAGTTTGAGTCAGCTGATTATTAAGTCCTGATAGCTTGTCACGTTCAGCGGTGACTGCCTTTAACTCTCCTTTGATCTCTGCGGTAGCCGTTTGTATATCATTCCGCTCAGTGGTGACTGCCTTTAGCTCTGACTTAGTATTTTTAAGTTCAATCTTTAAACGTGCAATCTCTGCCTTATCACTATCAGCTGTGGCTTTAAGCGTGGCTACCTCACCAAGACTGCTAGTCAGCTCTATAGATTGCTTATCTAATGCATTACTCACCTCTGCAAGCTGTGATTGCGCGGTCTTAGCCTTAGTGCGTTCAAGCTCTAATTCATGCCTAGTATCTAATAGCGTCTGTTTGGTAGCGTCATGGTCAGCTGTGGCTTGCTGTGCGCTTTTAGTTGCTGTTTCCGCAGTGCCGGTCACCTCGTCCAGTTGCTGTAGTAAATCCGCTTGTTCCCCCTCCAAGGTCTTAACCGCTTCTTGCGCTTCGTCCATCTCTGCTTGTGCCTTGATCTTAACCACCTCTAAAGCTTCACGCTCTTTAGACAATCTATCATTAGCCATATCAATAGCCGTCTGCCACATATCAGCCCCAAGCGTGTGCAAGCGTTCTGTGATACCACTAGGTAAGTCTACTTGCTGTAGCTCTTGCTCTTCTTGCTGTTCTCGCTTCCAGCTTTGCATCGCATCACTGATAGTCGTGAATGATCCACCGCCTAGCGCCTTACGCACCTCTGCCAGTGTCGGCTTAACCCCTTGCTCTTGTAATTGGTCTGCTGCTGCATGAATATCTTGTATCGTGAGTGCCATGATTTTGTATCCCTTAATAGTATATTGTAGTATGTTGTATATAATATACTACAATATACAACATACTACAATATAGAATGTAAAAAAACCCCAAGTAATCTTGAGGTCATGTGCTTGTTATTTAATGCCTAGTGATCGGTTAGGTATTCTTCTAGGGCATCGTTGATCATGTCTTGATAGTTACCGCCTGTTTGCTTAGCTCTGTCCTTGAATTTGGCAAGGATACTTGGGCTAATGACACTGGTTTCCGTAGACAACGCTTGAAATTTGATACTGCCACGGATCGCGCCTGACCAGTCGGTGACTTCTGGAATGTCCGATAAATCAATGTCGTCATCGCTAAGCGTGGCTAGATGCTCTGAATCTGCTTACTACTTAGCAGTTAGTGGCGGTAATTCGTCTATTTTATAGCTAACCTTGCTCATAATACTCCCTACTAAATCCTATAATATGCCTTGCATAAGAGACCGCACGAGTTCACTATCATCGACTCCCTTTGATGTGTGCGTCACAAGTGAGGTTAAAGCGCTGTTAATTGGCTCTTTTGAGCATATTTTTTATATGTAGCTTTTCATCAAAGTCGGTTAATTTTTTTAAGTAGCGCACATACTCTGCGTAGTATTCAGGTTTTGCCATACGCGCCTCGATCTCTTTTTGTGTCTCAACCGGCGTTTTAATCGATTGAGGAAAATTACTAACTACCTCATGCTTGTCTTTAAGTTTCCAACCATATTTTTTAATCTCAGCTGGACTAAACACTTTGACAATATCTTCAAGGCTTGTACTGCTGGTGTCCCGAATACAAAACACGATTTCACTGATTTCTCGGCCGATTTTGTTTTCTGTATAGCTAACCTTCAGCGGTGTGTGCTTCTCAACCTCTGCTATGGCTTTACCTAAGACCTTAGTTTTAAAGTCTGTGATTTTCTCATACTTGTCTGTGCAGTTGAATTTTTGGCGCAGATACGCAACTGAGTACGCTTTTTTACCACTCTGCAAGTGCAAACAGCTACTGACAAGCTCGAACATTAAAATACCGTAAGAGCCCAGCTCCACGATATAGTGCCTCTCGTACTTCGTGAACGTGTTTGACTTATCAAATACAGTTAACATCTCAGTCACTGTATCTGTCAACGTCACCGCTATTCGCCCTTGACCCTTTAGATACTCACACTCAGCAACCCAACTGCTACCTTTTCTATTGACGACCTCATCTGCTTTGAAATCATAAAACCAAAACGCTTTTTGTAGCAAACTATCCGATAACTCACTTAGCAGCTGGTATGTACCATCTTTTTCGAGCCCATATTCTTTGGCAAACTCTGAAGCTGTCAACATAAACGTCCGCTGATTAGCATTTTTATCAACGGCAGCTCGAACCTTTGGCGATAAAAGCATGATCAGTCGTCTCTCGTTATGCGTCAAATCTGTAATCGCGTTTAATAATCTGTTTTGTAGCACAATCCAATTCGGCCCATAAACCCAGTTGCTATGGTCTTTTTTATCGGATGCTGTACTACTGGCATCTGAACTTGCATTTTGAGGGGCTTGTATAGGCTTTTGAATCTCTTCTTCAAAAGGCAATACCTCAAAATCAAAGTCAATAGGAATGGGCTCAATAATCTCAATAGAGGCGTTGAAATCATTTCTTGTGTATCTAATATGATTGATTAAAGCCTCACGCTCCTCTGGTGTCAGCGGTTTTTCAACGCGTACCCTGATTGTATGGCCAAAGTCTTGCCTAAGCTTGTCTTGAAAACCCTGCATTTCTTCAGGTGTCATATCCTGACCTATTTGTTTGGTTTTAACTAATATAACATATATGACGAAAAATTTTATAATTTTTCGTCATATACAAGGTATTTGTCTACCTAAAACAAGCTAAATGTCTACCTATACACTAAAACAACAAGGTATTTGTCTACCTATAACAAGGTTAACGTCGTCATTTAAATAAAAAAAATCCCCTGTAATACTTATAAATGAAGCGCTACAGAGGATTGGCGAAAAACGTATAAATCTGTTAAATCTGTATATATAAATACAAAATAATATACGTGTATTTTTAGGTAAGAATAAAACAGCAACTATTTTATTCTGTGGTAACGTGATCAGAGGTATAGTCACCATTAGCAATTATATGGCGTCGTATGACCACATAAGGTTTGTTGTCGAATGTTTAGGTCGAAGTACTAACCAATATATTTAGACGTCTCTACAGAGCTTTCTCGTTCGTTTTAGGACACATAGCCAGAATGGAAAATAAAAAAGTGCCTGATTCTTAGGATCAAGCACTTTTGTGAACTAACACTGTTTACTTAATAATGATATCGGCACTGAACGATGATAATGGCATCATCTTGAACCTCATAAACCAGTCTATGCTCTTGATCAATGCGACGCGACCAATAGCCTGCCAGATCGTGTTTGAGTGGTTCAGGTTTACCAATACCCTCAAATGGATCACGTTTGATGGCTTTAATCAGCTTACTTATTTGCTTGACCTTCTCTTTGCTGGTTTTTTGCCAGTATTCGTAGTCCTCCCACGCATCCTGTGTCCAAGATAAGATCAAGCGTCCACCTCATCATCACAAGTCAATAATGCGTCATCCGTATTGATGTCATGCTCGATTAAACGACCCGCCTTAGCATCGGCTATAGAGCGTCTGAGGCGCTTGGCATTAGTGGGGCTTTTTAGCAGATGAAGCGTTTCCTCATATGAATTAAACTCTTCTAAACTCATGAGTACCGCAGGTTTGGCGTTTTGTCTAGTAATCACGATCGGCGATTTGTCGGTATCTACCTTATCGATATATTTGGCTAGGCCCTTTCTAAAATCAGTGTAGTTCACAACATCCATAACGATTACTCCGTGTTTGGTCATCTTTATTTGTATGACTGATATTATATACCATATCTGTACTTATATCTGTACATTTATTTTTACACTGATTTATTTATGGCGCTGGCCGCTCAATCCGTAATCACCCGCAGAAGTTTGTGGCGGCGTATTAAGATTAGAGGGTTTTTGATAATCAAAGGATAACGGCACGGTATTGGTTTGCGCCACTTGAGTTAAGAACAATTTGATTGCTTGAGACGGCGTTAATCCATAGCTTTCAAACACGGCAAAGGCGCTATCCTTGAGCTCTTGATCGAGCCTGATATTATAATTGGTTGTCGTCATGGCATTACAAATGGCTTATATATGTACGTACAATATAAACCATTTGTAATGCCAAAACTACTAAGCATGCTTTTTTCATATTATGATTTCTGCTTAGGGAACGTATAGCCTATCGCCAGTAAGTGCTTTTTGTGGGTCTTTAAAAAAGCCTCATCTCTTAATTGAGTGTGTAACCAACTAATAACTTCTTGAGTGCTTTTACCTGATGGTGCGTAACTACCAAACGGTGAGTAGTTAGCCAACAAAGGGGCAAAACGATCAATTTGCTTAACGGTTAGAGGTGGGATATCTCTATCCTCATTATTCTGATTTAGGCCCTCCTGTCCTTTTTTCTTAGTTGGCTTGGCCTTGACGGTGAATGTCAAACCTGTAACTGTGCGTCCACGTTTGATGTTTTCATAGGTGATTTTGATGTCGGTTTTCTGATTAATTTCTTTTATGGGCCCATCAACTGCATTCTCTTTCAAATTGTTGATGCGCTCATACGACTTAGGCGTGCCAAGTTCTTGCCTATATTGATCTAAAGTCATAGAAAAACCACCCTTCCCCTCAGACTTTTTTGCTAGATGGTAAAGGTCTAACGAGTAAGTCAATTTGAGGTTTAAGATATCTTCTTTTAAATATTTAGTGTAAGGGTTGAGCTTATCAAAAACCTGAAGTAAGTATATTACCTCATCTGTAAAATGCATCGATATATAGCCATCTGCATATTTCGACCTGATTAGCCATTGAACCTCTGTATCATCACCATCCTTATCCTCATAAATGAATGTACGCTTCATTAATTTTTTGCTAGCTGATTTCATTTGCTTATAAGCCGAGTTTCTATCTATTCCGCTAAGCTTAGCAAATTCAGAAGACGCAACCTCTATCGGTGTTTTTTCAGTAGCATTATTAACCCTAACCAATGGGCTCGCTAGAATAATGATGCGCTTCTCATCAATAGACATCTCTCTAAAAGCTTGAGTAATTTTATTCTGCATAACAATCCATTTTTCAGGATATTTTTTTTCGTATAGCTCGACATCATTCATTATGACAACCTCATTATGCTAGTTACTTTAAGATACTAGCATAATGCGGGATAAAAGTAGCATTTAAACGGGATAAAAGTAGCATAATGCGGGATAAAAGTAGCATAATGCGGGATAAAAGTAGCATAATAGAGTGCGTAACCCTTTAATAGCAAAGCTTACAGACTGTCTAAAAGTCTTTAAAAGTTTTTAAAAGTAAAAAATATATTTTTATTTTAAATAATAAGGAAAAAACCAAAAAACCGACGGATTTAAGATGATAATTTGATCGACCAATCACTTGTAAAACTGATCAGTAGCTCAGAATGCAATTGTCCATTTACTTAATGTTATTCCACGTTCGCATGGTTCGGATCAAGCTTAGATCTTTGAAGATCTTCAAAAGCATGGTCAAAGATATTTTGAATATCTTCGTCTGTCATTCTGGACAACCCTGTTTTCACATTCTCAATATCAGTCTCATTTTTTGTAGATAGTTTGTCTTCATTTTCAGTAGCCATTATCGACACATCTGTAAACACTTATCAAACCGTTGCTAAAAAGCCTAGAAACCACTCTTATATACGTTTTACGCTCTGTCCGATACGATGGTAGCTAAAGCTATTCTAAAACGCTTAAAACAGCCGATAACCGTCTCCTAACCTTTCGCTAATTAGTAGACGATCCAGCTGTACCTTCAATTAGGCGATTTCGAGTAGCTACTGTGATGATGAATAAATATCAAGCAATGAACCGTAGTCACTGTCCTGACTGTTTTTAGGTGGTGTAAAGCTGCTTGGTGTTTCCTTAGCTTCACTTTGCATCTTATGAGCGATTGATTTTAAAAATTCACGGTGCTTTTTCAAACGGACATATTTTTCATTATCGTGTGCGTCTAAAAAAATAGCTTGCAGTTCATGATTGTCATCATCGTCTAATGCGTTGGCCAACCACTCCCCCAATATTTTATGTGCTTCAAGCCTGTCCTGATCAATCTCTTTCTTAAGAGCCTGTAATTGCTTAATCTTATTTGCAAATAAATCATCTGATATTACTGACATTACCTCATCCTTTTTTTAGCCAACTATGATAGAGTTGATCCTAGCAGTACATACACAGGTATGCAAGGTAGTAAAATACACAAGACCACATCGTTTCGTGGGCGCAGTAGTATTTTAACACCCTGTTAAGAGCGAACTTAGGAGTTTATGTAAAAAAGGCCCACAAGGGGCGCTATTTTTTTACATAAACTCCGTCGTTCGGCAGGGGGCGAACCCCCTACAACCCCCAAAAAATCATCTCTCAATATTGGGTTTTTTTGCTATGAATAATAAAGGGTTCCATCTGTCGGTTAGCGCCGTTAGTAAGGCGAAAAATCATAGCGTGGTGGCAAAGTCGGCTTATAATTCTGGCTCAAAACTGGTTGATGAGCAGTCAGGAGTCGTCCACGATTACACCAGTAAAGCTAAAGACAAAATCTTAAATTTAGTGGACAGTGATGGTACTAAATACACGCAAGTTATTGAGAAAAATGTGATGCATACGGCGTTGATAACGCCAACTCTTGCTGGGGATTTGGCGGTAACGCGTGAGGGGTTTTGGAATGATATCGAACGTATTGAGACTCGTAAAAACGCGCAATTGGGTACTGAGATTGACATGATGTTTCCTGAGGGGATCACGGCTGATCAGCGCATGGTGCTGGTCGAGCGCTACGCTCAAACCTTATCTGATCGCTATAATGTGCTTGTCGATGTGGCCATCCATCGACCCCACAGTCATGAGAAACATGTGGGGAAAGGTGAAGTGGTTGAGCTGACCAGTCGTAACTTTCATGCCCATATTTTACTCTCAAGCCGTGAAGTATTAGCGGATGCGGATAAAGGTTATGTCTTATCGAAGCGTAAGAATTGGACACAGTGGTCAACCGGTGAGCGGCTATCCAAAGGACTAAATGGGCGCGGTGATGAGCTTAAATATCAACGCACCCTTTGGGCGGATATGGCTAACGAGCTATTGCCTGAGAATAAAGCGATCAATGAGAAATCGTACCGTGAGCAGGGCATTAATCGTTTACCAAAAATGAAACTGGGCAAGTCATTGTATAAGGATGTCTTAAAAGGTAAGCGCTCAGTGATTCATGAATACAACGAGACAATTGATGAGATCAATGCCTACATCGAAAAAAATGGTCTGGTAATTGAGTATGACGACAAGGGTCGCATTGATCTTGAGAGCAACGCACAAGAGGTTAATGGCGTTACAGTGCATTATAAAAAGCGTAAACCCTTTGCGCGACTTGAGCTTAGTAACATTCGCTTGGTGGATCCCGCCGCTGAACTGACACCCGCTACCCTTAAAAAGGACAGTCAGACTCATAGTGATGCGGCCAATGATGACGTACTTGATGAGCTTTTAGTGATCTCAGACGATTTTGAGCAGCAAAAAAAGATGGTACGCAGCGCCTTATTCTCAACCATTGATAGGCTGCATGAAGAGTTAGCACACCAGTCTAAACAGACCATCACTATTGACAAAAATATTAAAAGCACACCGAGGTTCACCGAAGAGGTGGGACAGGATTACAGCACGTCCCGCCAAAAAATGATTGAGCTTACCAAGCAAATAAACACAAAAGAGAAAAGCGAGGCTCTAAATGAGGCTTTAGCGTTGGTTGAGCAGTTTAGACAAGACGACACCCTACAAACGGGCCGTGCCGTTACCAGTCTTGAGAAGCAACTGTCACAGATTGATAAAATAGTGCTGAACAATAAAGCGGTGCTAAAAAAGCTGATCCCGCTTAATAATGAAGTCGTTGCTGACTACAAAGGGTTAAAGGCCACCCTAAAACCATTTGCCGCAAAGCTGAATAAACTGGCGACTGGCTTTAAAGCACTTGATGAGATTGATATTGAAAAATCCGACTTATCCTTACAGTGGGATCAAGCGTTTGCGGATCTACAAGAGATAGACGTCACCAATAACATGGACACTTATCATAAGTTTGCCGCATTTGCAGATCTGGATGTTGAGCGCCTTAAATACCTTGAAAAAGAGCGTGAGGCGCTCAGTACGTTAAAAGCAGTAGAGGTAGACGCGGATGCTTACACTCGTTTAACGGCATTGACCGCTGATGTTAAAGCGTTTAAGACCACAAATAATGAAGACATCAAACAGTTAAAGCAGCAAATTAATACCAGTCAAAAAACCTATCAGCGCCTGTCGCCGTTTTATGAGCAGCGTATCGCCTTACTGGATCAAAGTGAAGCTGTGATTGTGCAAGATGATGACCTATACGATGAGATTACCCGTACCAAGACCACTCAATTGAACGCAGATCGGCTTGATGACTGGCGCAACCGTACGATGGTGCTTCACCACCAGCTCAATAAAGCACATGAGCAAGCAAAGCTTAAGGAAGAGGCTGAGCGCGCACGAGAGGAGGCTTTAATCAGGCGGCGAGTAGCTTTACAACAGAGACGGCAGCAGGCATCTCTTAAGCGTCAGCGAATCAATGAGACCAAAGCATATCGAGATCGATTTGACAATTTAGTGGTACGGGTGCGTGACCGCGTTGATACCCTTGATTTTAAGGCCGTTGATGCACCGATCGAAGTGATCAACGCGGCTGAGGCGGTTGCCGCACAAGCATTTATATTCACCACTCTAAAACGCGCTGACAGCTTTACGACACTACAAAAGAGTTTACGAGACACCGATGCCAAAAAAATTGCAACGCAGGTGCAGAAGGCAGCAACATCGCTGTGGCAACAGCTTGAGCGCTTGCCTGACAATCAAGATAAGGTCGAGGTATTAACCCAGATCAATGAGCGCTTTGAGCACGTTCCTGCTATCACCATAGATGCGGCAACGCTCACGCAAACCGTGACAGATCATTTGCAAAAAACGAAGAGCGCTATCCAAGCGCATGAACAAGCACAAACACGCCGCTACCCATCACCACGTCCATTTTAGGCGGCATTATGATAATGAGCATCCCATGAATAAAGACAATAGCAATGAGCAGGACATTCACGACGAGCTTATTAATCTCGTGACCAGACTCAAACCTGTGATCGAAGCTCTGCGAGCACTGATTGGACAAGCTGACGATGTAGTGGCAACGCGCCTTGATCACTCTCTTAGCCGTATCGATACCAAGATAGATGAGATGACTTCAGTTACTCAAAAGCTGGATGGTAGCGCAAGCAGTGCCTCGAAGGCATTGAGTCAGTATCAAGAACTTGTATTAAAGCAGCTTCAAGCGGCAGTGACCACCTTTACTGACACTGAAATGCCGCGTCGTTATGATGACAAAATAGCGGGTATCATCACCGATATGAAACAGCAGATTGATACGGCTGTACAGGCGGTCGTCACTGCTAAAAACGCCAGCATAGAGGCGCAAGTGATTACCATGCAAGCGGTGGCTGATAAGCTTGGCGCTAGTGCGGACAGTCTTGCACTCTTTACCAATCAGTACCAAGCTGGTCATAAGCAGATTATTACCGATATTGAGGCGCTTGAGACCGCTACAAAAAAGCGGATTGGAGAAGTAAAAGAGGAGGCTGAAAAAGACTTGGATAAGATTTACAAGTCTATTGAGTCCATGAGTATTAAAAGGATAGCAGCAGTGGCCGCCGCCTGTATGGCAGCTGTGATAATAAGCCTTGTGGCCCTGATCTTTTGGTATGTGCCAAGCTTTGATGAGATTGCAGAAATGAGACAGCAGCAAGCAGAGCTACAGCGCGGCATCGATGAGCTTGAAACGGGTTGGAAACAGGCCTTTAATAATGCTCAAAGTGCGCAGTTTATTTTGGCTTGTGATGTTAATAAAGAGCAGCCTGATGTGATCAGCTGGTGCGTCAGAGCAGACAGTAAAAGCGTTTTGAGAGATGAAAAAGGCTTTGTTTATTATAAAATAGCTGGGTTGACGCGCGCGAAACCGACTGAGTAAAGGTTTATGGTAATAGTGAACCATACTGCCCAAAGAGGCTTTTATAGACTTATACTGGCAGCTGATAAATCTAGTAAAGAATAAGTCTTTTAGAAAATATAAGACTAAAAAAACTTTTGTTTGACTGCCGTTATCTTTGTCTATATTAAAAAGCCATTAATATAGCTTCTGTTAAATTTTTATGCCCATATCAGAAAAAAGCCAGATAATGAAAATTTATCTGGCTTTAAGGATTATTGTTTCTTGTCGAACAAGATATCTGCGAATATCAGCTAAAACAGTTATGCTACTTGGTCCGTGTTAGCTGTGACCAACTCTATAAAAGCAGTTTCAAGGGTACTTAACGCATAATCATCAATCATAAGACCGTCATCTATCTGTCGTTGCACCCAGACATAAATCGCTTCATCATTATAAAGAATAGCGTCAACACCAAGTAATGATGCCAGTTGTACGCCTTGCTGTACTTGTAAGCTGAATAACAGCTTAGAGGCTAAATTTTTAGTCTGTTCACTAAACCAAGCGCAGCTGTTGAGCCGAGATAGATTGTTATTCATTGGTATTCTCCTGTAGATTATTGTGTATAAATAATGGATAAAATGACTTACTACAGGTCAAATTATACCTATATTTTAATCTATTGCAAGAGAAAATGACCTTCTATAGGTCTTTTTATACTTTTAAAGGTGATAATGTCTTATGAGCGAAGGTGTTCACTCAGGTGATTCACTGCTGTCCTCATTTATGATTTCATATAAATCACCAACATTGATTCTAAGATACGTGCATAAAGACTCGATGACATCTAGATCAACTCGGGTGGCTTCTTCATGATACATGCGAGTAATGGTGCCACGATTGATACCAGTATCTCTTGCGACATCGGCAATTTTAAGGCGTCTTTCGCCCATGATGGTCGATAAGTGACACTTCACCATAATGGTTTCCTCATTAACGATTGGTGGTTTTTGATTGGTGAGCGGATTATAACGAATATGAGCGGCTAAAGTATTCCTTTTAGTAGCTCAAATTGATATTCAACAGCGGTAATTTACCTAGTAGTAGGCAGTTTGTTATGCTGTCTTTAATGCAGGACGTCTATCATAATGGATAGACGCTAGTTAGAAAAGACGATGCTATTTTGACTATGAAGTATTGCTATTAATAGTGATGTGACGTACATTTTTAGTTATACTTATATACTTATATACTTATATACTTATATACTTATATACTTATATACTTATATACTTATATACTTATATACTTATATACTTATATACTTATATACTTATATACTTATATACTTATATACTTATATATTCAATGCATGCTACAGGGATCTGTATTTATGAAGGTAATCGCGGTATTAAATCAAAAAGGTGGCAGCGGCAAGACTACCATCGCAACGCATCTGGCTCGTGGCTTACAGTTGAAAGGCCATAGTGTTCTGCTAGTAGATAGCGATCAGCAGGGCAGTGCGCGTGACTGGAGAGCAGTTGATGAAGACAATCCGGTACCAGTGATCGGGCTCGACAGACCAACACTTGATAAAGATTTAAAAAACGTCTCTGATAAAGATTATGTGGTGATCGATGGATCGCCGCAAGCTACTAGTCTGGCTATTTCTGCTATAAAAGCGGCTGATTTTATATTGATTCCGGTGCAGCCGAGCCCCTATGATATCTGGGCGACCAGCGATTTGGTTGATTTAGTGCAGCAGCGTATTGAGATGATGGATGGCCAACTAAAGGCAGCCTTTGTTGTCTCACGCGCCATTCAAAATACCAATATTGGTAAAGAGGTTGCAACCGCGCTGCTTGATTATAATATTCCGGTATTAGAGACCAGAGTGATGCAGCGAGTTGCTTATCCTAATAGTGCTGCCCTTGGTAAGACAGTATTTGATACCGAATCGCCTAGTAGCAATGCGATACAAGAGATAACCGCATTGGTCAGTGAGATTCAAATATTTTTTGGTGAGGAGTAAGCCATGAGTTTATCAGCAGGTCGTCCTAGTAAGAACGTTAAGGATCAATTGGCTTTATCGGATGTGACGGACAGTCCCAAAAAGACGGTACGCGTGAATTTTAATTTAGATGAAAATAAACACATTGCGCTCAAGCGGTACGCGCTTGAAAGCCGAAAAACGGTGACTGAGTTGTTGACTGAAATGATTGAGGAAAAATTGGTTGAGCGATAGGTATAAAAAATTCGTTTTTCTATACCTATAAAAAGGATATGTATAAAAAACTCAAAAAATTACACATATCGTCGAACGCTGTGCACCTTACTAGTATCATCAGATGCTTGTTTTCTTAAGCCAGACGTAGAAGCAAGGTGTAAAGAAAATGCCCATGGAAAAACAAGCACTGTTTCCTATATCAGTACCATATTATAGAACCAAAAACGGTTAGCAGTACTAAGGTATATTGCCCTTAATCAAAGCGCACTCAATAACGATTTAAGTTAAACAAAATATAAGGGGCTTCTAGCCCCATCATTACTCCTATAGGATTTTTATCATGACAAGTACCCAACAACGTGCCGAACTACACCGCCAAATCTGGCAAATTGCAAATGAGGTTCGTGGTTCAGTAGATGGCTGGGACTTTAAGCAGTATGTACTCGGTACGCTTTTTTATCGCTTTATCAGTGAGAACTTTGCCAGTTATATTGAGGCAGGTGATGAGAGCGTTAATTATGGGGCACTTCCCGACAGTGTGATTACTGATGATATTAAAGACGATGCCATTAAGACTAAAGGCTATTTTATTTATCCAAGCCAACTTTTTGCCACTATCGCGGCAGGCGCTCACAGAAATGAGAATCTCAATACAGATCTAGCAGCTATATTCAAAGCGATTGAGGGCTCAGCCAATGGCTACCCCTCTGAGCCTGATATCAAAGGTTTGTTTGCGGATTTTGATACTACGAGTAACCGCCTAGGTAATACAGTTGCCGATAAGAACACGCGCTTAGCAGCGGTGCTAAAAGGCGTGGCTGGTCTTAAACTGGAGCAGTTTTCTGATAATCAAATTGATTTATTTGGTGATGCTTATGAGTATCTGATCTCGAACTATGCCGCTAATGCAGGTAAATCAGGAGGCGAGTTCTTTACCCCACAAAGCGTCTCTAAGCTGATTGCACAAATTGCTATGCATAAGCAGGAAACCGTTAATAAGATTTATGACCCAGCAGCAGGTTCTGGCTCATTGTTACTGCAAGCTAAGAAGCACTTTGATAACCATATCATTGAAGAAGGTTTTTTTGGTCAAGAGATCAACCACACCACGTATAACCTTGCACGTATGAATATGTTTTTGCATAACATCAATTACGACAAGTTTAATATCGTGCTGGGTGATACTCTGCGAAACCCGCACTTCGCTGATGACAAACCTTTTGATGCTATTGTCTCTAACCCACCTTATTCAGTGAAATGGATTGGCAGCGACGATCCTACCCTGATTAACGATGAGCGTTTTGCGCCTGCCGGAGTGTTAGCGCCAAAATCTAAAGCTGACTTTGCTTTTGTGCTTCATGCGTTGAATTACTTATCAAGTAAGGGACGAGCAGCGATTGTCTGCTTCCCTGGTATCTTCTATCGTGGTGGTGCTGAGAAAAAAATCCGAGAATATTTGATAGATAACAACTACGTTGAAACGGTGATTTCCCTTGCGCCTAATCTGTTCTTTGGCACAACGATTTCGGTCAATATCTTAGTGCTATCCAAACACAAAACGGATAGCAAAACGCAGTTTATCGATGCCAGTAAGTTGTTTAAGTCAGAAACCAATACTAATATTCTGACTGAGGCAAACATTGAGCAGATTATGCAGCTGTTTGATAGCAAATCGGACAGCGAGTATTTAGCCGTGAGCGTCGATAATAGCGCGATTGCAACCAATGACTATAATCTGTCCGTCAGCGCCTACGTCGCAGCTGAGGACACGCGTGAAGTGATTGATATCAATACCCTCAATGCTGAGCTAAAAACCACCGTTGCCAAGATTACTCAGCTGCGTACTGATATCGATGCCATCGTTGCGGAGATTGAAGCATGAGTGAGTTAAGTTATATGGAAAAGCTGCTTGATGGGGTTGAGGTTGAGTGGAAAGTATTAGAGGATGTGTTTGATATTCTAGCTGGCGGTGATGTACCTAAAGAAGCACTATCAGATACGGAAACAGAAGAATTTAATATTCCTATCTTATCTAACGGAATAGGCGATAGATCTTTATATGGATGGACAAATAAAGCTAAAGTTGTTCGACCAAGCATAACTATATCTGCTAGAGGCACAATAGGGTGGACTAGTTATCGAAACGAACCAATTTTTCCTATCGTTCGATTGCTTGTACTAACATCTAAAATTGAATTGAATCTAAAATATGCTTACCACTACATGAAAGCAATAGAGAACAATTACAATGTTCCAAAAAATGGAATCCCGCAGCTTACTAAGCCGATGGTAAAAAATATAGTAATCCCCATCCCACCCCTCAATGTTCAAGCCGAAATCGTCCGAATTTTAGACACATTTACCGAACTTACAGCAGAACTTACAGCAGAACTTACAGCAGAACTTACAGCACGTAAGCAGCAATATGCCTACTATCGTGATCAGTTGCTGACGTTTGAAGAGGGGGATGTTGAGTGGAAGACCTTAGGAGAGGTATCACAATATTCAAAAGAACGTATCGGCTCTGAACAGCTGAACGAAAAAAATTATGTAGGAGTTAACAACCTCTTGCAAGATAAAGCAGGTAAAGAAAACTCTAGCCATGTTCCTACGAAGGGTAACTCAACTAAATACCAAGAAAATGATATTTTAATTGGTAATATTCGTCCGTATTTAAAAAAAATATGGCAGGCTGACTGTACTGGTGGAACGAATGGTGATGTTTTAGTTATTCATATAACCGATGAGGTAGTACTTCCTCGATATTTATATCAGATTTTAGCTGACGATAATTTCTTTAATTACAATATGCGGTATGCTAAAGGCGCAAAAATGCCACGCGGGGATAAATCTAAAATAATGGATTACAGAATTCCTATACCGCCCCTTGATGAGCAAAAACGCATCGTCTCTATTCTCGATAAATTCGACGCCTTAACCACATCTCTAACCGAAGGCCTCCCGCGTGAAATAGAGCTACGTCAGCAGCAATATGAGTATTATCGTGATCTGCTGTTAAGCTTCTCTAAGCCTGAGGTAGTAGCTCATGACTGAACAAACAAAAACGATTGCTGAATCGAATAATTTTATCGTTTTAAATAAATATACCAAGTGCGATCAGCCTGATGGGGGGTATCAGACTGAAGACGATCTAGAGCGTGAGCTACTCAAAGACTTACAAAACCAGGGATATGAGTTTGTCCCTGGTTTAAACTCACCTGAAACGATGCTCGCTAACGTACGTGTACAGCTGCAGATCTTAAATGAGGTGCAGTTTACAGATGCTGAGTGGCAGCGCTTTGTGATGGAATATCTTGATAATCCTAGTGATAACATCACGGACAAAGCTCGAAAGATTCATGATGATCATATCTATGACTTCACCTTTGATGATGGACACCTGCAGAACATTGCCTTGCTGGACAAAAAAAACATCCCACGTAACAAAGTACAGGTCATTAAACAGTTTGCTCAAAAAGGCACACAAGCCAATCGCTATGATGTGACTATCTTGGTCAATGGCTTGCCGCTTGTGCAAATTGAGCTTAAAAAACGTGGTATTGCCATTCGCGAAGCATTTAACCAAGTACATCGTTATAGCAAAGAGAGCTTTAACTCCGATAACTCCTTATACAAATACCTACAGCTGTTTGTGATCTCAAACGGTACTGATACCCGTTACTTTGCCAATACCACCAAGCGAAATAAAAACAGCTTTGATTTCACCATGAACTGGGCGCGATCAGATAACACCCTAATCAAAGATCTAAAAGATTTTACCGCGACCTTCTTTCAAAAAAATACCCTATTAAACGTGCTGATGCATTACACCGTTTTTGATGTGAGTAATACCTCATTAGTGATGCGTCCGTATCAGATCGCTGCTACTGAGCGTATATTATGGAAGATAAACAGTGCTTATCAAGCCAAGAAGTGGAGCACTCTTGAGAGTGGCGGCTATATTTGGCATACCACAGGCTCAGGTAAGACTCTAACCAGTTTTAAAGCTGCCCGCTTAGCAACGTCGCTGCCTTTTATTGATAAGGTGTTTTTTGTGGTGGATCGTAAAGATCTTGATTATCAAACCATGAAAGAGTACCAGCGCTTCTCCCCTGATAGCGTTAATGGCTCCGACAGTACCGCAGGACTCAAGCGCAACCTTGAAAAAGACGATAATAAAATTGTTGTCACTACCATTCAAAAGCTAAATAACCTGATCAAGGGTGAGGCTGATTTACCCATTTATCATAAACAAGTGGTGTTTATCTTTGATGAGGCACATCGTAGCCAGTTTGGTGAAGCACAAAAGAACTTAAAGAAGAAATTTAAAAAATACTACCAGTTTGGTTTTACAGGCACCCCCATCTTCCCAGAGAACGCTTTAGGTGCAGAGACAACTGCCAGTGTGTTTGGCCATGAACTGCATTCATACGTCATCACTGATGCCATTCGTGATGAGAAGGTGTTGAAGTTTAAGGTGGACTACAATGACGTACGCCCGCAGTTTCAAGCCATTGAGAGCGAGCAAGATGAGAAGAAACTCACAGCTGCTGAAAACAAGCAGCTGTTATTACACCCTGATCGTATTGAAGAGATATCAAAGTACGTTTTAAAAAGCTTTAAGCAAAAAACCCATCGCTTAAAAGGAGGTGGTAAAGGCTTTAATGCCATGTTTGCTGTTAGTAGTGTGGACGCGGCAAAGGCTTACTATGAAGCCTTGAGTCAGCTACAAAAGGACAGCGAGAGACCCTTAAAGATTGCCACCATCTTTTCCTATGCTGCCAATGAAGAACAAGATGCAATCGGTGACATTGCTGACGAAGGCTTTGAGCCTACCGCTATGAATAGCAGTGCCAAAGAGTTTTTAAGCCGTGCTATTCATGATTACAACGAGATGTTTAAGACCAATTACGGCGTAGACAGTAAGTCTTTTCAAAACTACTACCGTGATCTTGCAGGACGCGTTATTAAGCAGGATGTGGATTTACTGATTGTTGTCGGTATGTTCCTCACAGGTTTTGATGCGCCGACCTTAAACACGCTCTATGTTGATAAAAACCTTCGCTATCACGGTTTGATGCAAGCGTTCTCACGTACTAACCGCATTTATGATGCCACTAAGACCTTTGGTAACATCGTGACGTTTCGTGACTTAGAGCAAGCGACCATTGATGCCATCACCTTATTTGGGGATAGAAACACTAAGAACGTCGTGTTAGAAAAAAGCTATAGGGAATATCTAGAAGGCTTTACTGATATTGCGACAGGCAAAGCACGACGTGGCTATTTGGAGGTGATTAAGGAGCTACAGCAACGCTTTCCTAACCCTGATAAGATCGTCAAAGAGGCGGACAAAAAGGACTTTGCTAAGTTATTTGGTGAGTACCTACGTGTCGAGAACATCTTACAAAACTATGATGAGTTCGCGAGCCTAAAAGCGCTTCAAAGCATAGACATTACTGATGATGAGGCAGTTGAGACATTCAAAGCTGAGCATTATTTGACGGATGAAGATCTTGCTGCCATGCAAAGCATCGATGTACCTGCTGAACGAGAAGTACAAGACTATAGATCAACGTATAACGACATACGTGATTGGCTGCGACGTGAAAAAGCAGCCAAGGATCAAAGCGAGTCCTCGCTTGACTGGGATGAAGTGGTTTTTGAGGTAGATCTTCTTAAGTCTCAAGAGATTAACCTTGATTACATCCTTGAGCTGATTTTTGAGCATAATAAGAATACCAAGGATAAGTCCGCCTTAGTTGAAGAAGTACGTCGTGTAATTAGAGCAAGCATTGGTAATCGCGCTAAAGAAAGCCTGGTGGTAGATTTCATCAATAAAACCAACTTGGATAACATCCCTGATAAATCCAGCATCATTGAGGCCTTCTTTAGCTTTGCTCAAATAGAGCAGCAGCGTGAAGCCCAAGATATGATTGTTGCTGAAAATCTTAATGAAGAGGCAGCTAAGCGTTATATAACGGCATCTTTAAAGCGTGAGTACGCCAGCGAGAATGGTACGGAGCTAAATGAGGTCCTACCTAAGCTAAGCCCTCTTAATCCACAGTATCTCACCAAGAAGCAAAGTGTTTTCCAGAAAATGTCGGCTTTTGTTGATAAGTTTAAAGGTGTTGGTGGGAAGGTCTAGCCAAAATAATAGTTAGCATTTCATCATTGATTCATGACGTAGACTATAAATAGTAAGACCATCGCGTAAACGATGGTCTTACTGTGATCTTGGCGTATAACTCAAATACTATTTTAGCGAAGGTAATTGAGTATATTTAAATAAAGCCAGTAGGGATTAAATCCTTATTGTCATTGCATTTTTACTATCTGGCTAACAGCTGATTGTGTAATACCATACTGTGATGCTATCTGACTTTGAGTATATAAACCAGACATATACAAGCCTCTAATCTGCTGTTTTTCTACCTCTGAAACTGCTGCTGTGGAAATCTGCGAGTTTGATTTAAGCTCGTTAGAGTATCCCCGAACCCTATCTTCTAAATCAAATAATTCTTTACGTTGTTTATTGATTTCAACAATATCTAAATCCCTCGTCGTCGCTAATTTTTCGTTAAGAAGTTCGCGGCTTCGTTGCAAACTTTTGCTTAGATCTTCTACAGCTCTAATATTTGTAGCAATTTCAGAGCGATTTAGCTGTTGTTGAGCTTGTGCAAACTGTACGTTTTCAACTTTTTCAGTTTTGGTCATCGAATACCACCTATACTTATATAACTTATAAGTAACAATATAAGTTATATAAGTATAGAAAGCAATAGATTTTTATCTTTTATCCATTGTTTAAAAAAACTTCACCTAGTTAGTGTGCTTAAGTTTTCTCACTGGTTCGCTTCCCTAGAGAGGAATTAAACTGTTAGCTGTATGCTGATTATATCGATTCTAAAGCTTACTTCTTCCTTTAGTTCTTGTTTTTTAACCACGAATGAGGTTAAAATATCGGAAGTCATTACTATGGATTAGGGAAGAAATATGCAGGCTAAAAATATCGAGGTCGTAAATTATAAAAACGAAGCAGAGAGTGATATTGCAAAATTAGGAATTTCTTTGAGATGCTTAGAAAGAGCAATAGAAGAAGGCTTCAGAGCTTTCAGTAGAGAGGGAGAGGATTCTCCTAGAACAGCTGGGGGGTATAATGCCTGGAGCTATATCTTAAAACAGCTAAGATTTGATCTTAGAACATCAAAGTGGGGTGATAACCACCATTCTAATGGTGTTGATGAGATTAGAAGCTTATCAAGAGAAATATCTATCGTTGTTTGTACAGGGGATGAGAATACAGGAATAGTATCAGAAACTCCGAGACCGAAAAATCAGAAAGGCACCGCACTACAAGCAAGAATAGAAACAAATAATCTGCTGTTTGAAAGGAATGATATTACCGTTCCTGAACCAATAGACCCATATCAGACTTGGATATTACTTTTTTATATTGATGAAGGAAAAAAGGAGGTTCGCTATGAGCTATCATTACCTAAGATATATGAGAAAAAAATCATAGTTGGTTGGTCAAAACGTATTATATGTGAGCCTTTCGACATATCTAGCGAACCTAAAGTGAAGCGAAAGCTGGACATAGACCAATCGTCTGAAACTGAAGAAATTGATTTTGAGATAGTACGAAAAAATGGATAAAGAATTTAATCCTGACCGCCTGAAAATAGCACGGTTAAGACGCAAAATGACCTATAAAGAGCTTGCAGCTAGTGTAAAGCTAACATCTAAAACTATCTCTAAGTATGAGAATGACGGTTTTAATAATCCGCCATCAACTGAATCATTAAGCAAGTTAGCAAAAGTGCTACGCTATCCTGTTCAATTTTTTCTTGAAGATAATGTTGATGAATTGCCTACAGAAGCAGTATCTTTCCGTGCTTTGAGTAAAATGACAGCTGCTCATAGAGATGCGGCTATTTCTGCTGGGCGGCTAGGATTTATAGTTAATGATTATATTAGTAGTAAGTTTGAGCTACCTCGACAAGAATTCAAAGACTTACGTGGTATAGAGTCAGAAGCTGCTGCTGAGTATATGAGAGATTATTGGGCTTTAGGCAACAAGAAAATTAGTAATGTTGTCCATCTATTAGAATCTAAAGGGGCTAGAGTATTCTCTTTAGCGGAGAACACTCTAGATGTCGATGCGTTTTCTTTTTGGAAAGAAAATATACCGTTTATTTTTTTAAATAATAAAAAATCTGCCGAACGTAGTAGGTTTGACTCTGCTCATGAATTAGGTCACCTCCTTTTACACAAGCATGCGTCACCTTTCGATAGTGAGGCACCTGCAGGCTCTCTCTTTTCCACTAGATACGCAGAACAACAAGCCGATGACTTTGCATCTGCTTTTTTAATGCCAGCTAAAAGCGTAATCGATGCAGCTCCTACTTTTATTACACTAGAATCTGTTGTAGAGCTAAAGAGTAAATGGGGAGTTTCGGCAGTCAGTTTGATAGTACGTTTGAAAAAACTAAATTTAATCACGGATTGGCAGTATCGTCGGCTGATGCAAGAAGCGTCAATAGAGGGTTATAGGAAAAGGGAACCAAAACCTATTGAGAGAGAAAAATCACTTATTTTTGAAAAAATATTACCTCTTTTAGCAGATGATGGCCTTAGTGTTAAGAGTTTCGCCACTGAGCTTAAATTGCCTATAGATGAGGTAACAAATCTGATGTTTATGCCAAGACTAGTGTAATCTCGTTCAGAGAAATAGAACCCATATAATCACTTAGGATTAAATAAATGATAGTTAGAACATGTTTTGAATGTTTAACCTGTGGCCAAAAACATATTTTCCGAGTACAAGTAGGCCAATCTAATTATCAAAAACATGAGGTTAAATGTCATACATGTCATGAAAAAATAGTTATCTCTTTTGACTTGGATCAGGATGCAGGAGAAATTGCAATAAACAGTTTAGAGAACTGTCAGCCAGCTATTCTAAACAAACCCTCTGATGGCTTACTATTACCTACAGAATATTTGAGTGATGATTTTCAAGTATCAGAGTCGGATCGGAAGGCACAAATGTCTTTTCCTGCTCTAAAACTAATGCAAGCAATGAGACAGCAGGTTGAAGATAAGAAACTAGTAGCTTACCCAAAAAAAGTTTCAACTCATATTTTAGATCAATGGAAAATAGTTAAAAAATCATGGAGTCTAACGCGAAGTAATCAGCATGAACTAGCTAAAAAGGAATTTGAGAAATACAATAAAATTTGTGATATCGGCGAACTTGATTTAGAAAGTGCACTTTATGCGTTTACTAGAGAATACATTATCTTGAATCCTCATATACAAGAAAATTTTGCTGAATCTATAGGTTGGCTAAGATCTATAGATGACAAAAAAATCAAAGACTTATCTGTATATTTTGATACGGTTAACGATGAGCATATGAGAAGATACTATGAAACGTTTAATAGTTTCTTCGAAAACTATAGTGAGTTTAGCCAAGTTCAATTTTCGCACTTTCTTCCAAATAATTTTGTAGCTACATCTAATTCTTTTGAATCTGTAAGAATGTTCTATGGCAACTGTTTTGAGCATCTTGGAAGTAATTTAGATATCATTGCATGCTTGAACAATATACAAAATGGTAGAAATTATGACCAGTTTGAACGGATGAATTTAAAGCAATACAACTCACTTGATAAAGCAAATAAGCTGGGACCTCTAAGGAATACACCAGAAATATTTGATATTTTTAAGTCTTTTGATAATAAATTACGAAATGCCTCTCATCACGGGCATATGGTCTGTGAAAATAATATCGTTAAATTTAAGCTGAATCAAAATAAAGATTATGATGAAATCACATACACAAATTATTTAATAAAGTGTAAGTCTATATTTGACTCTATGTGCCTTGTTTTGATGTTAGAGTTATTTTTCAAAAGGGTTATATGTGAAAAATCTAAAACTCCTAGAAAAAGTACATTAGGCAATGCAATAAGAAGAAGCATGTATAAGATCTCTGCACACGACAAAAAAATTATCCCCACCCGATTTTCATAGGTTTAGGGGTTAAAAAGCTAACTAACTGTCGAAATACAGTCTTATCATTGTTAAAGAACACCAAGTGAAGGCCCTCAATCAACACATCCAGGCCAAGCGCAAACAA
>NZ_JAGYWV010000015.1:0-67472 GCF_019279065.1 Psychrobacter sp. BF1 | reverse complement strand
GGTGATAACGTTGAGATGGGCGTAGAGCTTATCCACCCAATCGCTATGGACAAAGGTCTTCGCTTCGCTATTCGTGAAGGCGGCCGTACTGTAGGCGCTGGTGTTGTTGCTACTGTTCACGCATAAGTTTTAACTTACAGAGTATTCTGTAGCTTAAGCTGAACGGTTAGCCAAAAGCCATTCTCGAAAGAGGGTGGCTTTTTTGTGGGTTATAATAAAGGTAGGTTGGTGTCGAGGGACGAGACCCAACATCCTGAAATATCAAGTAGGCGTAGGGTGAGCCTTGTGCACCAAATAAGAGTTTAAATAAAGTACTATTAGATTAATTATAGGAATAATTCATTCGATATTGAACACTATATTTTCTAATTGATGGTGCGCTTATAATCTAACCGACATATAGAACTATATCTTCTCTAAGTTTCTCTGCTTCATCAAGCTTTTCAAAAAATAATTCAATTCTAGAAAGAATATACTTTCTTTCAGATAAATAATAAGTCTCCTCTCTCTTTAATAAAAACTCCTTAAATAACTTCAATTCTGTCCTTACTTCATCAAAATTAGCTCTTTCAACTTCGATACCGTATAGAAAGAACTTAAGCCAATATAAATTATTATCCTCGGCAAATTTATACCAATAGTTCTTGTACACTCTTTCAAAAGCTACAGGAAACATAAAACCTTTTTCAAAAGCACTTATTTGGTTGTCTATATCAATCATTCCTAAAACTGACATTTCATGTAACTCCATACATTGTATTTAAACTATACTCAGCTAACGTCGGATGGTTTAGCAAAAATGTAACTTGCCAATCTATGATTAAACATCAAATGGCGTGTTATGTTTACTCTTCATCTTATATGAGAGTTTGAATAAACCAACCTACCTTACACAAAATCCTTGAATCCATTATTATATATAGGACTTATCTAACAAAGGAAAATTGATGCTAACTGTAGAAAAACTAACAGATGTGAATGATGAAAACGAGCCTAGTGTCCGAACTGTTGCATCAATTGAAGCGATCGTACAATTGCAAGAAGCGTGGGATTATAAAGCTATTATTGAATTACTGGCGCAAGATAGCGTTCAACTGTTAATTATCAAGAATGGAGTAGAAGATATTGTCGGATATTGTCTTTATCAAGTAGTCTTTGAGCAAGCAGAGATATTGCGCATAGGTACGCATCCTGACTATCAGAGGCAAGGTATTGCCTCACAATTATTCATTAAGCTAAATAAAGAGCTGCAAGATAATAAAGTTGAAAATTTATTATTAGAAGTGCGGGCAGATAATCTACCAGCCATAGCTTTGTATGAGCGGCAAGGATTTGTCGTTATTCATCAGCGTAAAGGCTATTATCAACAGCCAAATCATTCTGCGATTGATGCTTTAATTATGCAGCTTAAACTTTAAAAATTACAATGCTGTGCTAAAAGCGCCAGCCTACAACAGAAGATAAAGGTAATTAATTTTTACAGATATCAATATTGAATTTATGGTCATCATCAATCTTCATTTGTTCAAGCGTCGTAATGCGCTGAGTTAATAGTTCAACCATCAGGTTGACATTATCTTGTTGTTTTTTAACTTGCTCAAGCTTTTGTTCAGTAAGCAAAAGTTGCTCATTAAGATTAAGATAACCGTCATAATAATCATTAAGGCTATCTTTGATTTCAGTCAAAGTAAAACCAATTGCTTGCGCACTTTTTATCAACTCAATACGCTCGATACATTCAGGATGGAACTCAGTATAAAACCGTGATCCTGCTTGGCGCTTGCGGGATTTGAGCAGGCCGAGTTCATCATAATGACGCACAGTATCTTTGGTAGTATTGGCTTGACTAGCTAATTTACCGATGAGTAAAAATGAGGTATCTGCTGTCATGTGCGAACCTTATTATCATAATAGTTATGCAAAGTGAGGCAACTAGCTATAAAAAGCTCATTTAAACTTTAAATAATGGCAAGTAATGTAAATAACTAGCTTCTTTAAAACCGCAACTTCAGTCCTGTAACTGCCAAGGTGTGGCAGTATCTAACTGAGTAACGGCTAATGGCTTATGCGAGCTGCGCTGCCATTTTACTGAAGGACTAGCGATCAAGTCATCCAGCTGAGTCAAGAAGTCTTTACGTGTCATTGTTATAGCCCCTAAGCTCAGTAAATGATCATTAGGCAACTGACAATCTACTAATGCCACCTTGCTTTGTTCGCATAAACGCATCAGGCCCCAAAAGGCTATTTTGGAGGCATTAGAGGCGGTATGAAACATTGATTCACCGAAGTAAATATTACCAATCTTCAAGCCATATAGGCCACCAATCAGCTGTCTATCGGCATCCCAAACTTCAATACTATGAGCGAACCCATAGTCGTATAGCTGGTTATAAGCCTCAATCATCTCAGCGTGAATCCAAGTGTGCTCGCCTTCAGGCTGCTGGTCATTGAAGCCATCACAGCGTGGTAAGCTACAAGCCTGTATAACTTCATCAAAAGCTTGATTGACCGTTAACTGCCAGCGCTCACGTTTGGCTTGCTTACGTAATGATTTACTTGGCTGATAAGCAGTTGGTACTATTACGCAACGAGGGTCAGGACACCACCAAGCAATAGGCTCATCTTCATTAAACCACGGGAATAATCCACGTGCATAAGCAGATATCAGGGTTTCAGGCGCTAAATCAGCGCCCACAGCTATGATACCGATACCGTCAGGATCGACAGTTATCGGATGTGGAAAGTCATAGCACCCAAGATTTTTTAGAGCATTAGTAACATGTTCAGAGGTAGGATGGGCATTATTGTCAGCGTGACCAATAATGCTAGCGGACGATTCGCGCACTTTTAAACCTCTGATTCTTTATCAGCAGTCTCTTTATCAGCGGTTAAAGTTGAAGCATAAGTATGATCGGTAGCAACAGCTTCACCTATAGCATCTAAATACTTTTCGGCATCAAGCGCGGCCATACAACCAGTGCCTGATGAAGTGATCGCTTGACGATAGACATGATCAGCGACGTCACCTGCAGCAAACACTCCTTCCACACTAGTTTGGGTCGCATTACCATTAAGACCGCTATTCACTACGATATAGCCATCTTTCATCTTCAGTTGATCTTTAAACAGCTCAGTATTGGGCTTGTGACCGATAGCGACGAACATACCGAAAACGTCTAGTTGCTTAGTGCTACCATCAATAGTAGATTCGATAATAACGCCGTTAACGCCCATATCATCACCAACAACTTCTTTTACGCTATGATTCCACTCAATCTTGATGTTGCCATTTTTAGCTTTTTCAAACAGTTTGTCTTGTAAAATCTTTTCAGAACGTAGACCATCACGGCGATGTACTAAAGTCACTTCAGCAGCGATGTTGGATAAATAAAGTGCCTCTTCAACCGCAGTATTACCACCACCGATCACCGCTACTTTTTGATCTTTATAAAAGAAACCATCGCAAGTAGCACAAGCAGAAACCCCTAAGCCTCTGAATTTTTGTTCTGATTCGAGGCCTAAATACTGGGCAGAAGCACCCGTTGAGATAATTAATGCATCACAAGTATAGCTGCCATTTTCACCCGTTAACTTAAAGGGACGCTCGCTAAGGTCAACGGCATTGATATGATCATAAACTAGGACTGTACCGAAACGCTCAGCGTGGGACTTCATCCGCTCCATCAGTGCAGGACCTGTCAAATCGTAAGCATCACCAGGCCAGTTATCGACTTCAGTCGTTGTAGTCAGCTGCCCACCGACTTCTAAACCAGTAACCATTACTGGCTTTAGGTTGGCACGAGCGGCATAAACAGCAGCAGCATAGCCTGCAGGGCCTGACCCTAGAATGATAAGTTTTTCGTGACGTGGGCCTTTTTCATTATCTTTATTGGCATTATCTACAGTTGAATCAGTGGTCATAGTATTTCCTTGTTGGGATGAAGAATGATAATTGGGATGTATAGTCTAGATTTACAGCCAAAATTTATAGTTAGAATTTATAATTGTAGGCAAGTTAGACTAAATGCAAGTTAGCACTAACATAAGCGCTGTAAGCAAAAAGTGCAAGTTTGCTAAAATAAACATAGGTATTGTTATAATCAAAGCCTAGGGCGCTCAGTATACTATCAAGGGGCAAGGCTAGTTTCTTAAACGATTTTACTACCCTTAATACTGTAATTAACTGTTATAAATGAGTTATTTTTAAAAGTTAAACAGTTTATTATCAACACAGTCGCCACCTACCTCAGGTATTTGTTATTATAAGCAGTTATGCCGCAGCTGACCTAAGTTTAGGTGGAAAAGCTTAGGCTGAGCAGTAATTATTTGTGACCATTGAACCCACTTTAATAATAGTAGGTTCGACCCGTTTTAAGCAGCACTTGACCATTATCCAGCATCAATTATACAACAAGGCAGATTTTACGTGATATCAGCAGCGACTATCGATTATTTAAAAAAAGGTATATTTACTATTTTAGGTCTAATGGTGGCAGTTTATCTGTTTGTCATTTTGTTGACTTATACTGGTAACGATCCTAGCTGGTCACATATCAGTAGCGATATGACCACCATCAACAATATGGGTGGGGCGATGGGCGCTTGGTTATCTGACTTATTGTATAGCTTTTTTGGCTTTGGCGCGTGGTGGTTACTAGCGTTTTTAGTGTATGAGTCTATCTTGATTTGGTGGGATAACAAACCGACGTTTTGGTTATTGCGTTTAGTGGCTTATGTATTCTTGCTGTTAAGCGCTAGTGCCTTGTTTGCACAGTTGATCGCATTGATTCAGCAAGTAGTAGATCCTATATCTACTGGTCTACAAGGGGTAGCTGGTGGCATCATAGGTCTAGAGCTACAAGCCCGTTTAGCGCACCTACTATCAAAGTGGGGCAGCATGGCATTCTTGACGGTATTCGTTATTATTACCGCCACTTTTGCCTTTAATATTCATTGGCAAGCGCTTTATTATAAATTAACTCGTCTGTCTTGGTTAGGTTCAGGGCTAAGAGCGCCAGCGAGTTCTCAGTCGTCTATTACTGTAGCTGACGATCTGCCACAACAAGGCACTAACCTTGGCCATAAGTCTGTGACGGCTAAAGATGATTTAGTAACTAGCAAGATGAAACGTAGTAAACCAGATTTCGGTCAGTTACCACTTGAGCTGGATGCCACTCAGCTATCCACAGCGCCAGAGACGCAGAAGCAAGGCCGCTTTGGTAATGTGTTAACCGACTTCTTAACTAAGTCAGGATTGGGCGAGAGTGTTAAGGCCTCTATGGCAGCAGCTACAGAAGCCGCAGCCAATAGTAGAATGCGAAATGAGAATTTGCAAACGGCAACGGTTATGCCTAATAGCAATGCTAATAACACTACTAGCAAAGAGAATGCTAGCAACGATAATTTCAGTAATAACAATACTAATTTAAATCCAACGGTCGCCAGCTCTTCAGTCGCACCTCTACGCAAAGTTGAGCCAAGCTTTGCTTGGAACGATCCGAATATGGTTGATGATTTATTGACCAATCAATTCGCCACCGACCAGCAGGCAATGGAGTCTTTAACAGTTCCCTCAAGCCCTGAGTTTTTGAATTCTGGACTTGCTGACGCTAGTCAATCAGCACCGGTCGAGTCAGTGTCAGATCTAGCAGTGCCAGTCGATGATCTGGCTGAGTATAACTCTGTAGAAGAAAGCGCTCTAGAAGAGGAGTATTTAGAACAGAGCTTGGTAGAAGAAAGCTATGTAGAACAAGGCTTGGCAGCAACAGATAGCACCGATACCTTCAGCAACTCGTCAGCGATAGATAGTGCAGTTGTAAGCAGTCCAGCTGCTATTAGCGCCGCCGCTATTAACACCGTAGAGAGTGCCAGCACTACAGCGTTAGAGCAGGAGACCACAGCAGCTCTAGTGCAGCCAACTGTAGCAAGAAAAGTGCGAATCATAGTACCATCAGAAACTGAGGCGGAAATAAAGTCAGCAGCTGTTAGCACTGAGCAATATTCAACAACCGTTGATATGACACCGACTAACACGCCACCATCCGATCCAAAAGCTGCGCCAACGGCTGATGTTAAGCCAACTTTCAGCTTTGCAGTACCTGAGGGAGATTCTAGTAATCATATCGAGGATATGATGCCTGAAGACTACAGCATAGTTGATGATATGCCGGCGCCAACGATGGCAGCTATCCATGATGATGCGGCTTTTACTACGCGCTCAAGATCAATGCAAACAGCTGCGTATCGCGCTAGCTTGTCACCTATTCCATCGATAGCTATCCTTGATAAACCTGATCCTAACCGTCAGCCTAGCTATACTGAGGCTGAGCTTGAGCAGTTATCAGAGTTGCTAGAGATTAAGCTACAAGAGTTCAATGTCAAAGCCAATGTAGTTAATGCTATTCCGGGGCCAGTAGTGACTCGCTTTGAGGTCGATTTGGCTGCTGGCATAAAAGCTAGCAAAGTCACTGGTATCTCACGCGACTTAGCACGGTCATTATCGATGGCGTCGCTGCGGGTAGTCGAAGTTATTCCTGGTAAGCCGTACATCGGTATTGAAGTACCTAATAAGCAGCGTGAAATGGTACGCTTGATCGAACTATTAGACACTGAAAAGTTCAAAGACTCTAGCGCACAAATCAGTATGGCTATGGGTAAAGACATCGGGGGCAAGGCGATTATTACTGATTTGGCACGCGCGCCACATATGCTAGTTGCTGGGACCACAGGCTCTGGTAAATCAGTACTAGTCAACGCTATGCTACTATCGATGCTGCTCAAATATACCCCTAATGAGCTGCGCCTTATCTTAATTGACCCTAAGCAGCTGGAGCTGGCTAACTATAATGATATTCCGCATTTATTGACTCCTGTAGTCACTGATATGACCGAAGCCGCTAGTAGCTTGTCATGGTGTGTGGCCGAGATGGAGCGCCGTTATCAGCTGATGAGTTTGCTCAAAGTGCGTAAGCTTAACGAGTTCAATAAAAAAGTCATTGCCGCTGAACAGGCTGGCAACCCGATGTTAGATCCGTTATGGCGACCTAACGATAATGTGAGTATCAGCCAAGCTCCTAAGCTGAAGACTCTACCGATGATCGTAATCGTCGCTGACGAATTTGCTGATATGATTATGCAAGTTGGTAAGCAAGCCGAAGAACTAATCACCCGCTTGGCACAAAAGTCGCGGGCAGCAGGTATTCACTTAATTCTAGCGACTCAGCGTCCCTCTGTTGATGTCATTACTGGTTTGATTAAAGCGAATATTCCGGTGCGCGCCGCTTTGCGAGTGAACTCAAAAGTCGATTCTCGTACTATCCTCGATAGCGGTGGCGCTGAGGACATGCTCGGTAATGGTGATATGTTATTCTTAGGGCCAGGACAGATCGAGCCGGATCGTGTGCATGGCGCTTATGTTAGTGATGAAGAAGTTAATAGTGTCTGTGATGCTTGGCGCGAGCGTGGTGCCCCAGACTATATCGATAATATGGCTGGCAATTTTGAACTGTCTAGTCCTAGTGGCGGTAGTACTGGTAATCCATCTGGCGAAGATGATGATCTATATAATGAGGCAGTAGGTTTTATTATGGAAACCCGCAAAGTGTCAGCTTCGAGCATCCAACGCAAATTTAGCATTGGTTATAACCGTGCCGCCCGCATCGTCGACTCGATGGAGGAGGCTGGACTAGTCAGCTCTATGGGTAAGAGCGGTAAACGTGAATTACTAATGTAGTGTGCTAGCGAACTTTTATTTGCTACTGTTAAGGCGAATTATGATTAGATAATTTGCCTTTTCATTAATCCCTCGTTATGGCTGGTTTTTAATCAATAGATTTTCCCCCGTTGTGGGCATAGGGTAGTTCGATTAGCCTGCATCACTTTTTATATTATCAAACACCTTAGTTTTTAAGGCGGGTAAATCAATAAAGGTCATTAATTTGTCGCCATCATGCCAACACCATTTCAAAATAAAAGAAACTTAATAATCCGGATCGAGGAAGGTGTTGAGCACACGCATCTACTCACGGTATTTGGGCCAAGTTTAGTTGCCCAATCAAAAGATAATGAGTCGCCTTCGGATTTTGGTACTGTCTTCCTAAAAGCCATAAACGATTCGAAAATCTAGCAAAGCTTAGTTAAAGTCGCAGCCTACAAAAACTAAACCTTACCTAGGTTAAGCAAGTTTGCGTAGGCTGGATTTTTAACCCTGCACTGTCTAAGATTACCCTTCTTGCATCTGCTCAGTAAGCTCAACAGCCTGATCCACCAACTCACTAATAAAGCCAATAGTATCAATCAAAGTGGCTTTGTCTGTTATATCCACGCCAACCATTTGCGTCAGCTCGGCTGGAGTTTTGCTGCCACCTGCACGAAGTACCGCTAACCAGTCATCGATGATATTGTCATTTAATGAGTCACCGCTACGCAGCTTTTTAAACAGTTGGGTGGCGATACTGAGACCAGCACTGTAAGTATAAGAGTATAAACCCAAATAATAGTGCGGTTGGCGCATCCAAGTGAGGGTGGCATCGTCATCAATCTCTACCGTATCACCCCAAAACTCTTGAAGGGTGGTTTTTTTGAGCGCGTGTAAGTCTTCGGTGCTTAGATTTTTGCCGCCATCGACAGCGCGGTAGACTTCACGCTGAAAGTGCGCTTCTAGGTAATGGGTGACGAAATTGTGATAGTAAGTGTTGGACAGTAAGGAGCCGATGACATAACGCTGAAAGGTAATATCGTCTTGCTTTTGCTGCAATAAGTGGTGACCGAGTAGTAGCTCATTGCAAGTTGAGGGCGCTTCAATAAAGTAGAGCGAGGGCTCGTAGCTTAAGTAATTTTGCTGCTGACCTGCATTATAGAAGTGCCCTGCGTGACCGATTTCGTGAATGAGAGTAAAGACGTCGCCTAGATTTTCGGTCCAAGATAGTAAGATATAAGAGTGCTCACCATAAGGGGAGGCGCAAAATCCGCCGGTGCTTTTGCCTTGGTTTTGTGCGAAGTCATACCAGCGCTCGCTAAAGGAGCGCTTGACCATAGCGGTGTAATCGTCGCCCAATAGCGTTAGGGCATCCACGCAATAGTCACGGGCTTCATCGATGCTGACTTTGGCGACGAAATTGGCATCTAGTGGCACTTTTAGGTCGGCAAAGCTCATTTGCTCGATGCCATTGGCCGTTTGTAGCAGGCGGGCATAGCGGCGCATCGGCTCAGCTAAGTGGCTCATGATGGTGTCGATGTGCTCGTCATACATGGCGCGCGGGACTTTTTGCTCGTGCAAGAGATAGTCAAATACCGAGTCAAAGCCGCGCATGTCGGCGAGGATTTTCTCTTTTTTCACTTGAGTAAGATAGTCGCTGGCGATGGTGTGCTGCGATTGACGTAATCGTGATGAAAAAGCTTTAAAGGCAGCGCGGCGAAAGTCGGTGCGCGGATCACTTTCGTATTCGTTTTCGAAGGCTGAGAAGCTAAGCGGATAGGTTTTAGTATTACCTTCAGAGTCATTAACTTCGAAGTCAGGAAAGCTCATGTCGGCCAGCTTACATTGCTCATAATTGTTATAAGGTAAGTCTAACACTGGTGATAAGGACACCAATGCTGTCTCGACCTCTAAGCTTAGGGTGTAGGGCTTTTGCGCTAGTAAGTCGCTCAAAAAGGCCTTGTACTTGGCATTAAGGTCAATGGCTTGGGTTAATAAGGTCTCATCGGCTTGTTTGAGGGTTTGCAGCACAATAGTGGTTTGGCTATTAAGCTTAGCCACGGTTGAGTCAAAGTCGCGGGCGCGGATTTGTAGCTCGCTGTCGGTCATGTCAACCGCGCTTTGTGCCCCAGCATAAGTACCTGCTTTAGATAGAACGATAAGATAGCGCTCATACAGCTCTAGCAAACGAATGATACTGGCGGCATTGCTTAAGCTTAGCATTTGAGTACTGCTCAGCTGCTCAGCAAGTTGGCTTGCTTGCTCTAGCTCAGCATAAAAGTCATCAGGCGTGGCATAAAGGGCTGTCATGTCCCACGTTAGATGGGTGGGCACGTCTTTACGTAGTGGTAGGGCTTGCGGTTTGGCTGTGGTATGGGCTGTGGTTTGGTTCATGATTGTCCTTAGTATTATCGTTTGGATCATTTGTAGTTTTAATAAGTTTATGGCTTTGATTAACTTACCGCTTTGATGACTTTATAGTTTGGCTAATAGGTTGGTTAATAGTTTGTTGCTAAGTACAGTTTTAGTCTTCTGCTTCCCACCAAGCCTCAGTAGGTAAGTTAACCAAAGTAAACCCTTCTCCGACTCTTGGTGATGCTAGTTTGACTTGCCAGTCCTCTAATACCTTTTCATTGCCTTTAGCAACGGCTTGCTTAATCCGGCGCACCGGATCACGCCAATGATGCGTCGATAAGTCAAACTTGCCCCAATGAATAGGCAGCACCACTTTGGCTCGTAGATCAAATCCTGCTTGCGCTGATTCCTCGGGCAACATATGCACGTCACGCCAGCGCTCGTTATAAGCACCATCTTCCATAAAGGCGATATCAAACGGACCATAAAGTTCGCCGATATTAGCAAACTCATTAGAGTAGCCGCCATCGCCACTAAAGTAGACATTCAAGGGCGCTGATTGTACTACCCAGCTGCCCCACAGCGTGGTGCGATGGCCTTTGATGCGGCGACCACTAAAGTGACGGGTAGGAGTAAAGACTAGTCGCAGCTCATCGGTAACAAGTGGCCGTTTGTTTTGTACCGAATTTTCTATTAACGCTGGATTGCTGGGCTTTAACTGGGTGAGGTCATTATCGCTAACGGTTATTTCTTCGTACCAATCAAACTCGGTGACACTATCTGCAAGCACGCCCCAACGCACTAAGTGCGCTTTTACGCCTAACGGCGCATAAAAGTGCCCTGCTTTGTTTTGCTTGACCAGCTGCTTGATGACTTTGTGATCTAAATGGTCGTAGTGGTCATGCGAGATGAGCACTATATCAATGAAAGGTAAGTCGTCGACGCTTGGCATATGCGTCATGGCAAAGGGCTTGCCGCTAATGGGCACTGGAGAAGCTCGATGAAAGACGGGGTCGGTAATGATGATCTTACCTGCCAGGCGAAAGATCACAGTAGAGTGACCGAGCCAGACAAACTCACCGTCTTTTAGGGTAGTGCTTAGCTTTTTAGCGTCATTAATGAGCGTCAAGCTGCGACTGGTAATGGGCTGGCTTGGATTTTTGCCTTTTGGCGGGAATAAAAACTGCAAAAGCAAATGCCTTTCATCATCATTAACGCCATCGGTGATGTCAGCTATATCAAGGGTGCTGGCATGAGTGGGTATTAGATTAACAAAGGTCTCACCGTTAAAATGCTTTGATGCTTTAATTCTTGCTAAGGTGGTCGCATCAGGCCTGCCGCCAAAAGTAGGCGCAAACTTTAGAAATAATACTGTACCGACAGCAATCACCACCACTAGAGTGATGAGAAAAATAAGCACCCATTTGACTAGCATCAACAGTAAATAAATCATCAATCAAGTTCCAATAGAATAAGTAAACTTGCGCGTATTAATCAGTAAATAAGGACGAAAGTCGTTATTTAAAACAGCAGCAATAGTTTTAGACAAGCTGCTCTATATTAAACCAGTGTAAGATAAAATTTGTATAACTTTAGGATGGCTTTGAGGTTAATAGGATGACGTTCCTATTGAAGCATGCTACTAGTAAACACTTCATGAATGGCAACGGTTTTATAAAGCTAACTAATTATTACTGCTTAAATTTTTATCTTTAACACAGAAAACTACTCAGTAAGACTGCTACTGTTCATAAGGGTAAAAAGCTATACTTTGCGGTGACGTACCACTAAGGAAGGTAAATTATGTTTAAAGAATATACCCAATACGATGCATTAGGATTGGCAGGGTTAGTGAATTCTGGACAAGTCAGTGCCAAAGAGTTACTCGATGCTGCGGTCGAGCAAGCCAATAAGTTGAATCCAAAACTAAATGCCATTATCCACCGCTTTGATCAGCGTGCTTATGATGCAGCGCAAGCAGGATTGCCAGCAGGGGCTTTTACTGGGGTGCCTTATCTGCTCAAAGACTTATCATTTAGCTTAGCAGGTGAGCCGATAACTATGGGCAGCCGTAGTGTCAATATAATATCAGAGAGTGATAGCGAAATAGTCAAACGCATGAAAGCCAGTGGAGTCAATACGTTTGGTAAGACTAATACTCCTGAGTTTGGCCTGATCATCACTACTGAACCTAAATCATCAGGCGCAGCGCACAATCCGTTTAAAAAAGGCTATAGCACGGGTGGCTCATCGGGGGGTAGTGCAGCGGCAGTGAGCAGTGGCATCGTACCGATGGCAGGGGCCGGTGATGGCGGTGGCTCAATACGCTTTCCAGCAGCTTGGTGCGGTGTATTCGGTATGAAGCCCAGCCGTGGGCGTAACCCGATGGGCCCAGCTTTTGGTGAGGGCTGGGATGGTGCAGTCGCCGATCACGTTATTACTCGTAGCGTGCGTGATAGTGCCGCTATGCTCGATGCTACTAGTGGCGCAGAAGTTGGCGCGCCTTATGTGATTGCGCCGCCTACAGGCAGCTTTTTGCAAGCGGCTATGCGTGCGCCTAGACCGTTGACAATCGCATTGCACACTCAGCCTTTGATAGCCAATACGGTCGTGGATAAAGAGGTATTGGCCGTGTTAGAGCAGACTGTCAAGCAGTTAGAGGCGATGGGTCATCGGGTAGTCGCGGCTGAACCTGCGATCAATATAGACAAGTTTTGGCATGATTTTATAGTAGTAGTCTGCGCTCATACTGCTTTTACTATCGATAATATTGAGCGCAAATTTGGCGCAGAACACGTCCGAAATCTTGAACCGCAAACTTATAACATGGCGCTATTAGGACGCTCGCTATCAGCGGTAGATTTGGTACATGCTAAACATGGCTGGCACGACAGTCAGTATCAGACTGGTAAGCTACTCGAGCAATACGATATGATCTTGTCCCCGACAGTGCCTAGTGCAGCCGTCAAGCACGGTATTCTACCGCCGAGCCGTATGGAGGAGATGTTAATGCGTAGCTCATCTGTGCTCAATAAAGGCTTTGATATGGGTAAGTTTGCTTTTAGTTCTGGGGCGATCGAGAAGCTTAGCCAACCAGTATTGGGTAAGATGGCCTTTACTTTATTAGGTAATATCACAGGACTACCAGCGATGTCGTTACCTTTGGGTATGAGCAAAAAGGGTTTGCCTATAGGCATACAGCTGATTGGACGCATGAATGATGAGAGTACGTTATTTAGCTTAGCTGGAGAAATGGAGCGTGCAGGCTTGTTTAGCAAACCTGCTTTTGAGAAGTAGCTTTTACCATGTAGCTTTTATGGCTTAAAGGTTATTACTCAGCTAAGCTTACTAAATAGTAGCTATCGATTAATAATGACTAAAATTTAGAAATAATTACAGCGGCAGCTCAATTATTAGGCAAAGCATTAATCAAAGCGATAGATATCCATTCCTAGGCTATGATGCGCCATGCTCTGATGTACTACGCTGACTCGCTGGGCAGCACCTAAAGCGAAAAACAGCGGTAATAAGTGCTCATCACTAGGATGGATGTTTTGATAATCGGGGTATTGCTGCCAGTCCAAAGCAGTAGGGATATCTATTTTGAGCTGTTGCAGCAGCCACAGCTTGAAGTCTTTAGCGGTTTGATCAATGCTATCCGCTTGCCAGCGCATCGCTTGCAAGTTATGAGTGATATTGCCTGAGCCGATAATCATTATCTGCTCATTACGCAATTGTGCCAACTGCGCGCCTAACTGGTAACAAGCCACGCTATCATAATTTTGCGGCAAAGATATCTGTACGATAGGGACATCAGCTTCAGGGTATAGATGGCGTAGTGGCGCCCAGACCCCATGATCACAAACCCTTATCGGATTGACTCGGCAAGTAATGCCACGTTCGCTTAACTGCTGCGCTAGAGACTCAGCCAGTAGGGTATGACCAGCCGCTGGGTACTGTATCTCATACAGCTCAGAGTCAAAACCTGAGAAATCATGCCAAGTTTTAGGTAGTGGGTTACTGCTGATTTCAAGCTTAGAGGATTGCCAATGGGCCGACATAATGACAATGGCGCGCGGCTTAGGTAAATTATGTCCTATGCGTGCTAGTGCACTAGTAGTGGCTGATTGTTCGATAGCTAAGGTAGGAGCACCATGCGAGATGAACAGCGCTGGCAGGCACGCCGCAGCAGTAAAGCTGGCAGCAGCATCGATCCAAGCCACTGAACCAGTAATCGGCAAGTTAGGCGTAAGCGCACTGTCAGTCTTACCTTGCGGTACTGGCAACGAGGGCGAAGAAAAGGCTTTAGTAGTACTTGATTTTGGGTAGCTCATGGTACATCTATTAGGGCACTTAAGGGTTTTTCAATCTATTTACTGTCCGATATTTCTAATGCTTCACCCTGATGTCTACTACGGCCTTGCTTACCACTACAATAAGTATTAATAGGCACGCTATTACTGAGTTGACTAGTTACCACGGTGATAGGGATGGTTATTATTGATACTCATTGCACGGTATAGCTGCTCCATAAGCACTACCCGTACCAGCGGATGCGGGAGAGTCAAAGCCGACAATGACCACTTCATATTAGCTTGTGCCAATACTTCAGGCGAGACACCGTCAGCGCCACCGATCACTAGCGCTACGTCATCACCTTGTTGCATAGCGTCGGCCAGTTTTTCTGCTAAGCCTTCAGTCGATAGCATCTTACCTTTCACATCCAGTACCCATAGCTGTTCACGACCACCATTATTACGGGCAGCTAGAATAGTCTGACCTTCTTGCTCACGATACTGAGCTAAATTAGCGTCAGAAGGATTTTTGGCGCGCTTAGCGGCAGCAAGTTCAACGATATCGGTAGTTAGCATTGGCTGAATACGTTTGTGATACTCATCGAAACCGCTCTGGACCCAACTAGGCATTTTATTACCTACGGTTAAAATTCTTATTTTCATAATAGCGACCATTTTTATAGATAAATGAAGTAATAAAACTTTTAAAATCAGTATTTTACTGGATATTTGTTTTACAAATAAACAATTGTTTTTTATTCTAGTACCCTTAATAATAGCTTTATTATGGTTACAGCAAATTTTTTCTTTGCTTACTGTTTTGCATTGCTGCTGTTAATTATTTTCTAATGGTTGTCTGTTATTTTTATATTTAATTACTATACTCATTGCTATAAGAAAGGAATCGATTATGAAGCGCATTATACCAAGCCTACTAACCGTTATCACTGCTAGTTTACTATCCACTGCTGTTTTTGCTGCTTCTTTGAATGGTAGCCAATGGCAAACTATAGATGACAAGACTGGCGCAAAAAAGGCTATCGTTCAGCTCAGTGAAAATGCTGGTCAGGTCACAGGAAAAATCATAAAAGTAGCTGATAAAAAAGAGGCTAAAGCTAACTGCGAAAAATGTACAGGCAGCCTTAAAAATAAACCTATTGAGGGCTTACAGATATTGACAGGTATGAAAGCTGATGGTGAGAACCAGTGGAGTAACGGCAAACTGGTAGATCCTGAAACCGGCAAAATATACTCAGGTAAAATGACTTTAAGTGACAATGGGCAAAGCTTAAAACTTAGAGGCTATGTAGGCTCGCCAGTGTTTGGTCGATCGCAGACTTGGCAACGTATTAAATAGCTAGACAATGTTGTTAGCACTCGTTATAAAAGTATTAGTAGTGCGGTGTTTATAATAAAAGGGCAAGTTACTATTTATTAGTAGCTTGCCCTATTTGTGGTCGGTCAGATCGATTATAGCTATAGTTTTATCGGCTTAATTCTGAATGATAGGGAGTAGAGTTTCAGGAACCACATCAGCTGGTACTTTCTCGTCCCTTTTTATTATCGTAAGCTTGGCATCAGATTCGAACACAATGGCTTCAACCTCAGATAAGCTATGAATACCTTCGCTGCGCATGGCACATTCAAGTTCCTGACGATTCAAACGTTCAGCTTGCATAGCTTCTGGTAAAAACTGCCCTTGATAAAAGACAATACGTGGCTCTGATAAAATAACACTACTAAACTGCGGCGAAATAGAGGCATATTTAGTCACTAAATACTGCAGTAGATAAAGGAGGACAATAGAGGAGGCGCCCTCAATTAGCGGTATGTCTTTGAGCAAAATAGTACTAGCGCCTAATGAGCCTATCATCACCGTGACTATCCAATCGAAGTTATTAAGCTGGGAAGTTGAGCGCTTTCCTGAGACTTTAGTAACTAAGACGATAAGCAGATAAATTATCACTGTGGTTAAAGCAATGCGACCAAGCTTCTCGATACTATCAAAAAATATCATATCCATGATGCTTACTCCTATAGGATGCTAGCTAACAAATGGCAATAAATGCACTTTGTATTAAAAGTGATTGCCGATAAAATCTTATTATTTAAAACCGTTAGTCAGTTAAGGTAGCTATCTAACTAAAACACTTACTATTTAAAATAGCTTAACGGATTTTTCTATCAATAGTACAAAAGCTTTGTAGTTACTGTGAGTATGAGCTAACCATCCTGCTTTAGCCTACTGGTTATTTACGTCTAGGGTCGAGCAGGCGATTAAATACTCCTAAACTGAAACGGTTAATCAGCAAAGTAAATATAATCATCATCGCTAAGGCAAACAGTAATGGCAACGGCTGTTGTCTGGTCATCTCTATCATTACTGCCCGATTAGCAGTATCGAATAAAAACAACCATAACCCCAAAAAATACACCGCAGTCAACAGCCACAAGACAGCAGTACTGCCCATAGTTAATCGATTGGTTTCTTTTTTAGTAAGCGCTCGCTGCTGATGATTGATAAATTTATATACTGCAATATAAGCACCTACTACTATAGACAGTCCCGTCACTAGCTGCGCATTCAAGGCAACGTTGCTTTGTATCAGCATGAAGATAATGCTAGCTATGATGAACCCTAAGGTAAAAAAACCGATATATAAGGTCAACTTGGCGGTACTTTTAGTGGTAGTCAAGGTTGCTTGTTGATTAGCTTTGCTGCTGTTTGGGGTGATGCGCGCCATAAGTTTACCTGTATGTGGGTCTAGCTATAAGTAGAGTAATGGTCCGCCTATTGTCCTATGCTAAGGGATAACATAGGCGGTTATTAAAATAATAAAGTAGCTGAGGTCATCGCCAGCTTACTGCTGCGCGGTCCAATCAAGCATGGCATCTAGCACTGGTCTGGCGTTGTCAGCATTTATAGCTTGCTCAGTATTAATCAAGCCTACCACGGTATAATCCTGTCCAGACTGCCCTTTGACATAGCCCGCCATTGAGGTGACGTTATTTAGAGTGCCGGTTTTTATCCACGCGCGTCCAATAGCAGCCGAGTCCGGCAAGCGTTCGCTATGATGAGAAATAGTCCCACTAACGCCAGCAACGCCTAAAGAATCAACATAAGCATTGAAGCTTGGGTGGCTATAAGCATAGGTCAGCAGCTCGCTCAAATTAGCCGCTGTAACCGTACAATCGCGGCATAAGCCTGAGCCATTAGTCAGATAAGGGGGTGGCGTCTGTAAATGGCTTAGCCACCACTGATTGATGGTGGCTAATGCTTGTGGATAATCGCTAGTTTTAGGTTTATCGAACTGATACAAGCTAGTGTTACTATCCACGCCTTTATTAACGGTTGCTTGCTCAGATGTAGTGCTAGATACAGCGGCTTTAACCGTATTGACGCTCTGATCATAAGACCCTATAGATAATGCCACTTGTTCAGTCATCACGTTATTGGAGAAGTGATTAATATCGTAAATCTGCTGGGTTAGATTTAGCGAAGGATAGCTGACAATAGGTAATGGTGATAATGGCAACGAGGCATGCTGGCGATAGGGTTGCTTGTTATTAATGGCTAATGGGGGCTTAGAAGCGCTAGCAGTATTTATAGCGTTATAAGGTATTTCTTGGTTAAGGACTTTTCCGCTTAAAGTATTGCCCAGCGCTTGCCATTTGGCTGCAACCACCCGAGTAGCAAAGTCCTTAGCGTCTGGATAAGCCACATAAAATATATGCTCGCCGCAGCTCTCTGGTAATTGGGTATTAAAAGTGAGCTTATCACTATGCCACTGCGGCGCTAGGCTATAGTCAGCATTCGAGCAACGTGATGCTCGAGTGCTAATTAGGGGTGGCAGTTGATAGTTTGCTAGTTGTGGAAGGTAAGTTAATTGAGCTTGGCCATTATTTGGCAAATGGCTATTGATACTTATACTATTAAAATTAACCAAAAAGCCATCGGGACTAGCGTTATAAGGTTGCAAGGGTGCGTTATCAAAAGCAGCAGGGTTTTTGCTGACCTTAGCAAAAATACTGCTATCGATAATGATATCGCCCTGAATATGATCAATACCTGATTTTTTTACTCGATACAGCAGTTGCTCTAAGCGTTCATGAGTCATCTTCGGATCGCCACTACCCTGAATGATTAAATCGCCATATAGGCGGTTACCGATGAGTATGCCGCTATGATAAACCCTAGTAAACCAAACAAAATCAGCACCCAAAGTATCTAAGGCAATAAAGGTAGGTATCAGTTTCATAGTGCTGGCAGGTGTGCGAGCGCTAGTAGGGTTATGGCTCAACAGCGGCGCTCTTACAGGATTGGCAGCAGTAGCTATGTTAGCAGCAGTAGCTAGGTTAGAATAGTTACTAGTAGTTTTACTGGCCTCGCTGTTATTATTAATAGAGGGTTTAGAGGGGTTGATGCTGGGTAATGCAGGAGCCGTAGACTCTAAACTTTGATAAATATAAGGGTCATTAGTATAACTATTTAACGCCCGCTGTTGCTGTTCGATAGCTTGTTTATCTAGCGTAATCGAGGCTGGGGCTGACTTATCTTGGCTGCTATTTTTGGTGGCATTGCTTTTAGTGCTGTTGCTAGGAGTGCTGCTATTAGAATGACTGGTTTTAACAGGGCTATCTACAGTGTTTAAGCGGCTTGAGCTGTTTGGATTATTAGTAGCAGTTAGCAATTGGCTATTAGCAACTTTATCAATACTTTCAATACCGTCAGCACTTTTTGCGTTATCAATCACTACTACTATTGGCGGTAGACGACTGGCATTTTTGTCCCCTACAGGGCTAATGATGATACTAATATTATTAGGCGCTAATGCCGCTTTATCCAGTGCTAGCTGTATAGATGCTGGTAGTGCCGCTTGCACACTCACACAGAGGCTCAGGGCGGCCGTTAAAATAACTAAGCGTCTACAGTAAACAGCAGAATCACTATAAAAGGTATGAATGGGAAGGGAAGTAGGAAAAATAGACATGGTAATTCTGTGGTCGATTAACTAAAGCCAGCTATAGTAACATGAGTTGCAAACTAGGCGTAACTACAGCAGCATTGTCGAGACTATGTCAACGGCGTTATTGGCAAATTCAGCAATATTATAAAATTATTTAAATAGTATTAGGTGCTTTAATTAGCGATGAAGCTCAACGAAGGTGCATAAAAGCCATAGCTGTCATCACCGCATCATTATAAGCATCATGATTGCCAAGCTGTGGAATATCATAATGAGCCAGTATTTTGGCTAATTGCTGTGACTGCTTGGGAATATTAGGGTTATGATCGCCCATCCGTTGGCCATATAAGCGCCGCACATCGATCACTTTATTAGGTAAGTTAGTACCCATATAGTGCTTAACTAAGGGGTTTAAGAAGGCCATGTCTATTTGTGGACAGAAACCCACAATAGGTCGGTTGTTAATAAAAGGCAATAACAGCGCTAACATCTCCTCATAGCTCATACCTTGCGCCACATCGGCACTACGCAGACCGTGAATGACAATAGTATCGCGCTCAGGCATCACTGGTGGACTACAGACTAAGTGCAAGCCGTTACCAGTATCTATATGATCGCCATTAATATGAATAGCAGCTACCGACAATAGATGATGTTTTTTTGGATTAAGTCCGGTCATTTCACAGTCAAGCGCTACCCACTGCTGTGCTATGGGCGCCTCGAACATTGACAGCAACTCTGGGCGCTGAAGCTGCTTTTGCTGCCATGATAAAGATAATTGTTTAAACCAGCTCATAAGATTTCTCATCCCGTTTTTCGCTCTTTTAGCCATTAGTTGACTACGATTAGTTAACGGCTAATAGCTAGCCAAGACGGTAGCTAGCCAAGATCTAATTGATAGTGCTGGCGCAACTGGGTCTTGAAGCTTTTGACTACCGCGAGGCACTCTTTTAACACATCCCGTTCTAGAGCAGACAAAGTGGTTGGATCAATTTGGTGAGCATACTTGTCTTTATTCATGAGGGCTACTGACAAGCGTTGGGCCATAAAAAACTCTAGTGCTTCATTCAAGGTATCGGCACGTTCTTGGGTCAAAGTACGTGCATTGACTAATAGTTTGAGTCGGTTTTTAGTGCTAGGAACTTCTAAAATATCGTGCTCGAGTGCCAAAGCGCGAATGCCATGCACTAATGGAAAAATACCAGCTTTTTTTAGGTCGATATTATTAGCCTTTGGCTTACCTAATAGCGGAACAAGCTTTTGCCACCACTGATTGACTTCACCAAACTGTAAGGCTGCACGCGCAAACTGACGAATAAGCATAGGGTCTGAGTGTTGATGAGCGAATTTTAGATGTTTGCGTATTTGGGTTAGCAGTGACTCGTCACCGCAGACATATTCGCCGTCAAGAATGGCAGACAGATAAATACTGTGTATAGGGTCAGTATTTTTAAACCATAAGCTAATCTGCGCTTTAAAAGGCTTGAGCTGTTGACGCCACATAGGGTTGGTCATCATGATGTTGCCATTACATAATGGGTAACCAAAATCAGCCAATTGATTATTAAAGGTTTCGGCAAACTCTGCTAGTCTTTCATGACTATAACCATCACGAATAATAAGGGCATTGTCCTGATCAGTACGCATGATTTGCTCACCGCGACCCTCCGAGCCCATCACTATCACACAACTATTCTTCATTACTTCTTCTGGCACGATAAGTTGCCACAGCTTAGTAAAAACTTGCGCATTTAAAGTCTGTACCATGCGACTAACAATACCAATCTTCACCCCATTTTGCTGTTGAGCACGAATATAGCGACCGATTAGCTCTACTGCTGTATCTAAGCTAGCTAAGTCTTTGGCTTGTTCGATCTGAATACTAATAAGTTGTGAGTGATGACCAATATGAGCCAACATGTCGCTTTGACCTAATACGCCAATGGCTTTGCCCTCGTCATCAATAACTGGCAGTCGATGGATACGATAGCGAGTCATAGTCAGCAGCGCATCGCCAATCTCATGATCAGCGTCGATAGTGCGTAAATTAAAGCTAGCGTAGTGCTGGCAAGCAGTGTTGGCAGGATCACGCTGATCGCTGACCGCACGGCAAATATCAGTATCCGTTAAAATACCTAAAGTGCGATCGGAGCGAGAGTCAAAAGTAGTAGAAGCGCTGACGTCAGAGGCATTAGTGGAGGCAGTAGTAGAGGAACTGATATTGGAATGAGCATCGAAACTAGCCGCCGTTTCCGAATGTTCAGTAGGGCGCACTAATACATGTTTAAGACCAGCCTTAGTCATAATCTGGGCCGCTTGGTATAAGCTCTGCTCAGCATCGATAATATGGATAGGTAGCAATGTCACATCAGTCACCGGCTGCAACATGATTTGCTGCACTTCTTGCTGTGCTGTATAGCTAGTGGTTCCTAAACCTAGCGCTTGACCTTGGGCGCTACGCCGCTGCTGCAAGGCTTTTAGGCGCTCTGGTAGTTTATCCGATAGCAATTGGCGTATTAGATGGTTTTGGGCACTGATTCTATCGATAGCCGCACCGTCAACTTGTAGGAGCAAAGTATCTTCGCCAGCTCGGTATTGATAGTGTGGTGATGACTGAGAGTTATTAAAGTCAGAATCTGCAGCAGGGTTGCTAGCTGATGTGATTGAAGGCGTATCTGTTAGCAGTGCCTCAGGGCGACGACGACTGTCAAACCAATCATTGCTTTGTATATGATCAGTATGATTACCACCCAAATAATTAGCCACAAACTCAGCATTGAGGGTTTGTTCGACTTGGCCTTTTATCACCACAAAAAAACAGTTTAAATTAGTAGTGGGTAGCATTTCATCAGCGGCTAAATAGCGTACTTGAGTATGCTTTTTTAGGCTTTGACGCTCAGCGAGGCTCAATACATCAAAGGGGGGCTGAGCAAAATCAAGATGGGGCATAGCATCATCCTTGACAGTATAATAAGTAAAGTTACTTTACTATAGCACCATCTACTAATTAATCCTTAATAACTTTGTGGTTATGCTTTATAATAGCTCAAAGTCGCAGTTTGCAGCGAGTATTTGTAGTACTGTTTGATCATAACAGCCACTAACTGCTGACCAGTTGCAGGGGCTAGTTATAGGTAAAGATTAGTTAAGTACTTTAGCAACTATAGCAGCAGTGGCTAGCTAAAAGCCCGCTGCTTAGTAGTAGAGGACTTAACAGCTAAGTAGCTTGCGAATACGACTGATAGCCTCACGACTCTCGGCAACACTAGCAACTAGCGCCATACGCACGTAACCTTTACCAGGATTATGACCATTAACTTCACGAGATAAGTAACTGCCAGCTAAGGCATAAATATTAACTTGTTCATATAAAGCTTTGACAAAAATCTCATCATCGCCATTGAAACGGTCAGGGACTTTTATCCAAAAATAAAACCCAGCATCCGGCATACGCAGCTCTAATAGCTCACCGAGTTCCGCCATCCATAAGGCGAATTTTTCTTTATATAATGCTCGGTTTTGCACTACATGCTTTTCATCTTGCCAAGCAAGGATAGAAGCCAGCTGATGGGGTATCGGCATAGAACAGCCTTGATAAGTGCGGTATTGCAAGTAGCTTTGCAAGATCTTAGCATCACCAGCGATAAACCCCGAACGTAGACCTGGTAGGTTTGAGCGCTTGGATAAAGAATGAAAGACTACGCAGTTTTTGAAGTCATTACGACCAAGAGTAGCGCAAGCTTGTAACAGACCAATAGGGGGCTCATCAAAATATAGCTCGCTATAACATTCGTCGCTGGCAAGGATGAAGTTATATTGATCTGATAGGCGAATGAGTAACTCCCAATCCTCCATAGTCATGACAGTACCCGTTGGATTGTTCGGATTACACACAAACAATAACTGCGTTTGCTCCCAAACCTTTTTCGGCACAGCACGGTAGTTTTCTTTAAAGTTATTCTCTAAGGTGCAAGCAACAAAGTAAGGGGTTGCTTGGGCTAATATCGCAGCACCTTCATAAATTTGATAAAAAGGATTAGGCATAACTACTGTAGCATTACTGGGCGCTTGCTCACTACTATCTAAACCATCAGCACGGTCAACATTGTCAGCTAAACCACTGTCATCATGATTCACCACCGCTTGTACAAAGCTGAAGATAGCCTCACGCGTACCCATTACTGGTAGTACTTCAGTATTAGCATTGACATGATGCAGAAAAAACCGTCTCTCAAGCCAGTGAGCGATAGTCTGGCGTAGCTCAAACAGCCCATTAGTGGTCGGATAACGACATAGACTGTCCAAGTTTTCTCTTAGCTCGTCCAACACAAAAGCGGGTGGCGTATGTTTTGGCTCACCGATACCAAGCTTGATCTCGTAGTAGGCGGGGTCTGGCGTACTATTAGCCAGTAGATTAGTCATCTTGCTAAAAGGATAAGGATGCAGCTTTGCTAGATTGTGATTCATAAGTGGGCTGACTATAATAAGTAACGGTTAGTAAATATAAGAAGCTATCTGTAACTGTAATTGATAAACCTGAAAAATGGACAATAATGTCATTTTATTAATAGAGCTATACCGTCGCAGTGTAGCACTTCTTCTATTTATTGTCTTTTGGTAACGCTTATCTATAACTATAAAATAATAACCCTACAAGGGTTGCTACCCTAAGGATAGCTCATTGATATGCTGAATATTTCTAGTAGTAGTATGCAGGGCTCTAAAGTTTATGAGCAGTTAATACGCTGCGAACAGCAGTGGTGGAAAACGCGCCAGCGTCTAGTAATACTTAAGGAGCGCCAGCTGTTCTGGTATGGTGATAATAGCCTGCAAATGTGGCTGCTTTGGCAATTACTTAGTTATATAGTAATAGCCATTGTGCTTATGATGTTGAGTAAACTATTACAACTGCATTTGACCTTATGGCAAGGGGTTATAGTGTTTGGTTTACAAACGCTGTTTTTTTTAGTGATGTTGGTTTCTAAAACTAAGCTGTCTAAACACATGCAGCATAATATCGACCAACAAAGTTTAATACGTGAGCAAGCACTCACTGAAATGAATATCTTAGCTAGTGATAGCATTTTGCCAGATATTCATGCCAATGCGCCAATCTCCCTACAACATATTTATGAACGCTATGACGCACAGCTACGTAGAGCCAGTTTACAGCGTTTATTACAAACAGAGGTCGAAGCGGGGCGGATGATGTTAGGGGCTCAGAATCTGCTAGTGGAGATTTTACCACCAGAGTTTGCTGACAATGAGTTAATACCTTATGCCCGCAAGATGGTCTATACAAGCACATTGTAAAATAGACTAAAGTAAAGTTAGCTAGCAGCAGTGGTTACTTGTGAATGTCCTAAAGCGCCTAATAGACGGTTAGGGCGCCGATAGAAAAACTTTAGTGTCTATATCGGTAGCCCTTAACTGCTTACTGTTTTTACTATAGCGGCTATTTTTAACCATAGCTACTATCAGCCAATACCGCCAAACAGTCTATCAAAGCTTGCTTTAGCGCCTCAAGCTTAGCCTGCGTTAAGCGCTCATCATTACGATCACTGATATAGAACATATCTTCTGCACGCTCACCTAGAGTAGTAATGCGAGCCGCATGTACTTCGATACTTTGTTGCAAAAACACTTGGCCTACGCGCGCCAGTAATCCTGGCTGATCTAAGGTTTGTAGGCTCATGATGTGTTGATCAGAAGCTTCGTTAAACTCAAAGTTAATCACCGTAGGCACATCAAAATGTCTGAGCTGGCGTGGTATGCGCTTATGAGTGAGCTTTGGTACTGTGGGGTTCTTAAAAGCATTGATTAGTTTTTGTTTAAGCTCATGCTGACTATCTTCATCAGCTAATAGCGTCCCACTGCGGTCTAGTAATACATAAGAGTCTAGAGCGAAGTCACGAGTAGCGGTGATGATACGCGCATCTAGAACGTCCAAGTTCATCTGATCAAACACCGCCATAGTTACGGCGAACAGATTGACCTGATCTTGAGTATAAATAAAGACTTGCACAGCATCCAACGCCAGCTCTCGATGCTCACGCAATACCACTAGCGGTGTACTATCAGCATTTGAGGCACGACCTATAGGCGGGTGGTTTAAGATAGCCTCAGTATGCCATAAGATATCCTCGGCAATCTCGCGCAAAAAGTACTCATCGCCCAAGTCATCCCATAAGCTGAGCACCTCTTCACGATTCATACGCTGATTATCGACATTATCGAGCATAATGAGCGCCTGTTTTCGAGTGGCACTGATCATATCTTGACGATTAGTTGGGGCATCAATATCGGCGCGCAAAATACGCCGAGTTTGTGAATACAACTGTTTCATCAGCGTCGCCCGCCAGCTATTCCAAAGCTGAGGATTAGTAGCATTCATATCGGCGACTGTTAGTACATATAAGTGATTAAGATGAGTAACGTTACCGATGAGATCGGCAAACACCGTGACTACTTCTGGATCAGAGATATCTTTCTTCTGCGCAGTCATCGACATGAGCAAGTGATAACGAGTCAACCACCCTACTAAATTTGCATCCGCCATACTCATACCATGAGCCAAACAAAACTCAATGGACTCGCTTTCACCAAGTTGACTGTGATTACCACCGCGACCTTTGGCAATATCATGGAACATGGCAGCTAGCACTAAGATCTCTTTACGCTCGATACGCTGATACAAGGCGCTAACCAACGGGAATTCATCCTGAAATCGAGGATCAGTGAAACGATGTAAAATTCGAATCAAAAATAGCGTATGCGCATCGACGGTATAGCGGTGGAACAAGTCATATTGCATCAGGCCAGTAACTTGAGCAAAAGCGGGAATATAATTACCCAAAACCCCATAGCGGTTCATGGCACGCAGACGATGAAACAGATAGTTTTGTTCTTTTAGATTTTCTAAAAATAGCGCTTGGTGCTCAGGGTTGTCGCGATAGTTCTGATCGATACCACGCGCAGCGATTTTTAGCGCCCGCAAAGTATGCGTACGTACATTCTTGATGCCATACTGACCCATCAATAAGAACATCTCTAAGATAGCCTCAGGGTGTTGGGCAAATACTCGGTGATGGGCTACTGCTATCTGATTGCCGATTTGATTAAAATGAGCATTTAGAGGATGTTTGTTAGGACGCTCATCATCTGGTAGATCGGGCTCTATAATAGTTTCGTAATAATGATTAGTCAGCATCTCCGACAAAGTCGATATCTGCATAGCACAGCGATAATAGTCACGCATAAAGCGCTCAACTGCTGCATTTGGCTCGTCATCTGGCTGAGTGTCATAACCCATAAGCTGGGCAATCTCACGCTGATAATCAAACAACAGCTTATTCTCATTACGACCAGTCATCTCATGCAAGTAATGACGTATTTGCCATAAATAAGCTTCTGCAAAACTGAGCTCATCGAATTCTTTTTCAGTCAAAAAGTCTTGCTGTACTAAGTCATAGAGTTTACTAACCCGAAAGTAGCGCTTAGTTACCCAGCCAACAATATGAATATCACGTAGACCGCCCGGCGCAGTCTTGATATTAGGCTCAAGGTTATATTCCGTAGCATTGTGCTGCAAATAACGCAGCTTTGCTTCGTGTATTTTTACCTCAAAGAACTCACGCTGCGACCACAGCTGATTGACAATGTCGCCGGGAGTATTATGCAAAGTCTCATTGCCAATCAGTAGCCGCGCCTCTAATAAAGTACTAGCAACCGTATGGTCTTTTGCCGCCTCCAAGCAGTCCTCAACAGTACGTACAGACAATGAAGGCTCAAGACCTACATCCCATAACAATGCTACTAAACTGTCAATCTTGGCGCTAGTTTGACTATTAATAGTAGTAGGAGCCAGCAACAAGATATCAATATCAGAATGTAGCGATAGCTCGCCACGTCCATAGCCACCAGTAGCAAACAGCGCTAAGTCAGTATCATCGAGCTGATACCAGTTAAATAAAGCGCTAAGCAAGCTATCGATCGCACAGGCACGTGCTGCTACTAGCTGCCGGATACTGACCCCACGCTCAAGCGCCCGACTAATATCATCCTTTATTTTTGCCAGCCACTCAGGGATACCCAGCAGTGGATTATTGGCCGGATTGGTCACCGTCAATGAAGGGGCAGCAGGTGCCATAGGCGATGGCGAAAAACGGGGCAATGGGGTGATATAAATAGAGGCGAGATCGCAAGTAAACATGAGTATTATCCGGTTAAGCTAAGTAGTTAAGTTTAGTGATTATTTAAAATCCAAATCTATCTTAAGTCGATAATAGTTATAGGGAGTGACTATAAAGGTAGCCTTCTTAAACGGCCTATTAGCCTGTAATGAAAGCTTATCGCTATTGAATCATCATAAAACCAAATGATCACTCAACGCAAGGTGTTACTAAGCACTGCATAAAAAAAGCCCTAAAACTTGTCTAAAATCTCTAAAAATTCTGTAAAAAAAAGACCGCCTAAGCGATCTTTTTTATTATTACTGAGTCAAGAAGCTTAAATCTTCTTCAGGGCGAGCGGTAAATACCTCACAGCCATTATCAGTGACGACCATCGTATGCTCCCATTGTGCTGAGAGCTTACGGTCTTTGGTAATAGCGGTCCATTCATCCGGTAGGATTTTGGTCTGCCATTTACCTTCATTAATCATCGGCTCAATAGTAAAAGTCATACCAGTCTTAAGCTCAAAACCAGTGCCTTTTTTACCATAGTGCATCACTTGCGGCTCGTGATGGAACTCATTACTGATACCGTGACCACAGAACTCACGTACGATACTGAAACGCTCAGGCTCTACTACTTCTTGAATAGCCGCTCCTACATCGCCTAAACGTGCGCCATTTTTGACCACGCTCATGCCTGCATAAAGTGCCTCTTGAGCCACTCTACAAATGCGTTCAGCCATGATCGAGCCGTTGCCTACTATCCACATTTTAGAGGTGTCGCCATAGTAGCCATCTTTGATAACTGTCACATCAATATTAATGATATCGCCATCTTTGAGAATTTTATTCTCACTTGGAATACCGTGACAGACCACATGGTTGACTGAGGTACAGATTGATTTTGGAAAACCATTATAGTTCAGCGGGGCAGGGATAGCGTCTTGCACATTAACAATATAGTCATGAGCGATTTGATTCAACGCTTCAGTACTAATGCCTACTTTGACGTGCTGGTCTAACATAACCAGTAAATCGCTAGCAAGTTTACCGGCAACACGCATTTTTGCTATGGCTTCAGGGGATTGGATAAGGGATTTTTTAGTCATCATTATTGATCTTATAGTTGTAAAATTATAGTAGGCAAATTATATCATAAATGAGCCAGCAACAGTTTTGCTATCATTAATGACTGTGATAAGTGTTTATCAACATCAAAACTAATATTAAGATTATTATCAATGTCAGGATTAATACCAATAGCAACTATTAATATAAGCACTAATATAAGCACTAAAACTAAAACCACTAACCTGGCTATTAATTAACTAGGCTTTATTGGCTTAACCTTAAGTCATTAAAAGTTAATCTATGACTAGTGGGTCATAGAAACGATAGATTCAGCTGAAAAATAAGTTGAATGTTACCTTATAAAAAAGTAGTGTAAATTGGACTGCTAAAGGAGTTGGTAATTGTTTTATATACTTTTGGGTGGTTCGATATCGCCAAAAGTGGATAAAGCTGTTATCAAATCTTGTCTCTATACCTCAGGGCAACCATTAAGAGAACTCTTACAATGACAAGGATGTTGTTATGACCCTAAATATTCGCCTGCGCGCTGGTACAACCTCAAGCAAAATTTTACCAGCTTTTAGTGCTATCACAGCTGGTGTGCTGTTAATGACGCTACAGACTACGGCTGCCCAAGCTGCTGGACAGTATTATAACTGTGCCAATGCTAACGGCTGTCAGGTAGTAGAAAGTAGATATTTTACGACTAGTTATACCAAAACTCAGTACCCTGTAGTATTGGCCCATGGGGCGAATGGCTTTACCAAATTATTTGGAGCCGTAGACTACTTTTATGGTATCCCGCAAGATTTAATGAAAGGCGGTTCAACAGTATTTGCCACTAAAACTTCCGCTATTCATAATAGCGAGATTCGTGGAGAGCAGCTACTCCAACAAATCAAAACCATCCTTGCGGTGTCAGGTGATGCTAAAGTCAATTTATTCGGGCACAGTCAAGGGGGTATCGATATCCGCTATGTCGCTGGCGTTGCTCCGCAATATGTGGCATCAGTCACCGCAGTTGCTAGCCCAGAGCAAGGATCGAAAACAGCAGACAAAGTGCTGGAAGAGTTTTCGCAGGACAGCCTAATTACTAAAGCTACCTTGAGTTTGGCTGAGCTGATTGGGGGCTTTGCCGATGTAGGTTCTGGGATTCCTCTAGCACAAATACAACAGCAAGATGGCTGGAAAGCTCTGATAGCCTTGTCTACTGATGGAGCAGCTAAGTTCAATGCAAAATTCCCAGCAGCGCTGCCAAGCCGATACTGTGGTCAACCAGCTGATACGCAAGTCAATGGCATTAACTATTATTCATTCAGCGGTGTGGGTCAGATAACTAGCGTACTCGATCCTAGCGATTATTTACTAGCAGCGACTAGCATACCGTTTGCAGGCGAGCCGAGTGATGGCTTAGTCTCTGCTTGCTCAAGTCGACTAGGCTATGTGATTCGTGACGATTATAGAATGAACCATTTAGACTCAGCGAACCAAGTTTTTGGCCTTACTTCTTGGGGAGAGTCTGAACCAAAAGCTATCTATCGTACCCAAGTGAATCGATTAAAGAATGCCAATCTTTAAGCCGGCTGTTAAGCTAGTTACTAGGCTAGTTACTAGGCTAGTTACTAAGCTAGCTGCTAAATTAGTTACTAAGGTTAAAAATGACAGGGGTACTATCACACTGCGGCCTAAGGCTTAATGAGTAGCAGGTAATACTATAACTAGCAATAGACAGTAGCAAAACGCCTATACGAGAGAACAATGTTTGAGTGAAGTCTATACATAAGGAGGGATGACACTTATAAGCGCTGAGTCCATAATAGTGTCACTGTTTAACACAGTTATTAATAAAGTTGATTAATTAGCTGTGGCTGTTGATTAAAAATAAAAAGACTAACAAGCTTAAGTACAGTAGTAACATAGATACTGTATAGTGTGCCAAGTTGATTAATGTAGCAGTTTTTAGACAATTGCTAAACTTTATAAAAGCAAAATCTTTTAACACTATTATCAATTAAAACCTTTTTTGATACCTCTAGGAGTTCATATGAAAAATTTGACTAAAGTAATGATGGCTAGCGTATTGGCAGTAGGTACCCTTGCAGGTTGCCAAACCAGTCCAACGGTTACTGCACCAACCACTCAAGCTCTAAGTAACACTCAATTACAGTCTTATGACTGGCAGTTAGTTGATGCCAAGCTTACTAACGGCGTTAAGATTAAGCAGTTATTCGTTAACCCAGCTAAGCCATTAATTTTAAGCTTCAACAACTATAATGGCGAAAACCGCGTTAACTTTAAGAACACTTGTAACAATATGGGTGCTGAATACAGCGTAGTGAATAATAATGTACAGTTGAACAATGTACTGAGCACTATGATGGCCTGCCCTGAGCCACAAGCAAGCTTCGATACTGCTACTATGGCTACGGTTCAAGGTAGATATAGCTTGAGCAAAAGTGGTAACAATGCACCTACGTTGACTATCACTAACGCTAATCAAGTTGCACAATTCAAAGCCGTTGCTAAGTAATTATCTATAAGAACAGACTATAAAAACATAAGCGGTTAGCTTTAGAGCTAATAGCTTTGATTTATAGCCAAAATGACAGTCGATTAATACTAGACTGTTATATAGAAAAGGCCTCACTATCTAGTGAGGCCTTTTTTTGTGTAAAACTCATCATGGTTTACGCTACACTAAGGTGTTTATTAAATATTTAAAGCTTAGCCAAGTGAAAATAAAACCGCATCATTGCTAGTTAGATTCAACCGGTAACGGCCATTGATATAAAATTTGCTACACGGCATTTATCGGTGCTTGCCTAACAGCAACTGCAAAAAATACTATGGCAGCATGGCTATAGCAGTTTTAAAGCTTATGACCTTTATATTAGACAGCTTCTAAATTAGACAGCTTTTAAATTAGATAGTTTTTAAATTATCGACCGCTCAAAGTAAATAAATAAAAGCTATAAGCTTTTCCTTTTTCCCTAACGCTTGGCGAGATATTATTCTATGGTTAATCCTATTGGCTCTACGCATACTATCAGTAATAGTTATACGCTGAGGAACATAACCGCAGTGGTTAGTACCATAACTTTGTTTGCTTTGAGCGGTTGTCAGACGTTATCGACTTCTAATAGCTCTAATAAAAACACCCCTAGTAATAATCCTCTCGCTGCACACATGCCAGCCATAGATCAACAAGGGCGTATTGCTTATGTAGAAGAGCAAGGCTTAGGTAGTGCCAAAATATCGTCTTTATATAGTATCCGCCCTGATGGTAGTGACAGACAGCTGCTCGATCAGCTTAACGGTTATATTTATGCCCCTGCTTGGTCTGCTGATGGTCAACTTTTAGCTTATAGCAAACAAGCAGCACGCCAACATCCATTTATTTATATCTATGATCAGCGCAAGCAAACTCGTAAGGTAGTGGTCGATGCTAGTGGTAGCAATCTATCGCCAGCGTTTTCACCAGATGGAAAAACCCTACTTTATAGCTCATCGGTTGCTGGCAATGCCGATATCTATCAGCTGTCCTTAACTGACGGGACTACTAAGCAGCTTACTACCTTGTCTAGTACTGAGGTACAGCCAACTTATGCTGCTGATGGACAGAGCTTCCTATATGTTAGTGATAAAGTTCGCGCTGGGCGGCCTAGTATTTATCGCTATAGCTTGGCTACAGGTAGTGCCACGCAGATATCTTCTGGTGGCTACGCTGCCAGTCCGCAGTTGAGCTTAGATGGCCAGCTTATGAGTTACCTCAATGGTCGCCAAGCTGCGGTGATGACTTTAGCCAACAAGCAAGTGCTTAACCTTGCAGAGACTGGCCTTGATGAGCCGGCCCGTCTTTCTCCAAGTGCTCAATATGTGGTTTATGCTATGCAAAACCGCACCATAAATGGTCAAGCCGGTAGCAGTCTAGTGATTCGCTCTTTAGCCGGCGGTAGTAGTTATACCCTTAGCAGTAAGTCAGCTGGATTAATGCGTTCGCCAGTATGGAGTCGTTAACTAGCTGCTATTTTTATTATTATTTTTATAATGTTTATGATCCTTATTGCATCGACCTCAATCTATCAATCTATTAATAACGAATTAGATATATTGGCTAATTATTGATATATACTCAATAGCAAATAAAGAAACATAAGTTGATCTTATTGGATGCAGTTACTGTTAAGATTTTGAGGCCACTATAAAAATATAAAAGTTGGCTGCTATTACTTAGTATTATTGTTTACACAGCCAAATACATAACTGGTGACCCTAGTGATTATTATATTAGGTAGTCAAAAGGAGCGTGGGTACGATGCAAGAATCTTTTTTAATATTTATTACTAAAATTAGCTTATACCCTACAGTTATCTTTACTGGTCTAGTAATGTTTGTCACTTTATATTGGCTAGTTTCTTTGCTTGGCCTCACTGATATGGACAACGTAGAGATCGGGGACTCTGGTGCTGACTCTAACTTATCTGATCTAGCCTCCACAGGAGTTTTTACTGGGCTGGCGCTGAAGCTTGGTCTCTATGGCGTACCGTTAATAGTGATACTTAGCTTAGTGAGCTTGATTGGTTGGCTGCTTAGCTACTTATATAGCAGTTTGCTACACCAGTGGTACGACTCAGGTCTACTCTATTATGCATTTGGCACAGGAGCACTAGTATTAGTGCTAATAGTGTCTATGTGGCTGACTGGCCTTATCATCGCTCCTATTCGTAAAAAAGTCACCAATACCCCCAAACGTAATGCTTCTAGCAATTTGGGTAAGACGGCTATAGTGCGTACTCTTAGCGTTACTGATAAACACGGTGAGGCTGAACTAAGTGATGGCGGGGCAGGATTGATCCTTAGAATTCGACCTGATATGGATAGTAAGGCTCTGCCGCTGAAACAAGGCGATAAAGTAGTATTAGTAGAATACTTACAAGAGACTAATGCTTATCGGGTGGTGGTAGTCAAAGATCCATAACGACTTAGGTAATTTACTAAATCATTATTAATAACAAATTGAACTGATAAATTGAACTAATAAAGTGAACTAATAAATATTTGCTGACTACTTAGCTGTTGGTAAATGGCTAGCTAGCTACTTACAGACATAGCGTTGGTTATTCTAAATTTGGTTAAACGGTTTACATTAAAGGAGTGAATATGGACATACTCATTATCGTTGGCGTAGTAGTAGTGCTGGCGTTTATTTTTATTATGGCAATGCTTTTAATGCTGAAAGCCTTTTATTATAAGGTTGAGCAAGGCACAGCACTAATTATTAATGGCGTTAGTAAAATTGACGTACGTTTTGACGGCGGTATTATTTGGCCGATCATCAATAAAAAAGAATTGATGAGAATCTCACTAATTACCTTAGAAGTAGATAGACGAGGTAAAGAAGGGCTGATTTGTGCCGATAATATGCGTGCAGATATCACTGTAGCGTTTTATTTACGCGTCAATGAGACTGAAGAAGATGTCCTCAAAGTTGCTAAGTCTGTTGGGGTTGAACGTGCTTCGGACAAAGTCGCTGTTAATGAGCTGTTCAATGCTAAGTTCTCTGAAGCGCTAAAAACAGTCGGTAAACAGATTGATTTTGTCAAACTTTTTGAAAATCGTAGCGAGTTTCGTGACAGTATTGTCAAAGAGATCGGCAATGATTTAAATGGTTATGTTCTAGAAGACGTGGCGATTGATTACTTAGAACAAACGCCAAAATCATCGTTAGATTCAAGCAATATCTTGGATGCTGAGGGTATCAAAAAGATTACTCAGTTAACGGCTGCTCAAAACATTATTACTAATGAGCTTGAGCGTGATGAAGAGTTAGCGGTCAAGAAGAAAAACGTTGAAACCAGAGAAGCTATGCTGGAGTTAGAGCGTCAACAAGCCGATGCCGAAGCCAAACAACGTCGCGAAATAGCTTCTGTCATCGCTCGTGAGACCGCAGAAACTCGTAAGATCGAGGAAGAAGAACGCAAAAAGTCTGAAACTGCGGTCATTATGGTTGAGCAGGACTTAGCCATACAACGCGAGAATCAACAGCGTGAGATTGAAGTAGCTGGCCAAAATCGCTTGCGTGCGGTAGTTATTGAAGAAGAGAAAGTGACTCGTGCTCGCGACTTAGAAATTGTCTCCCGTGAGCGTGAAGTGGATCTACAGCGTATCGAAGCCGAAAGAGCCATTGAGCTTGAGAAAAAAGAGATCGCTAACGTTATTCGTGAGCGTATTGCGGTAGATAAAACCGTCGCCCAAGAAGAAGAGCGTATTAAAGAAGTTCGTGAAGTTAGTGAAGCAGAGCGTTCTAAGCAAACGCGCGTATTAGCCGCTGAAGCGGATGCCGAAGAAATCAAAGTACGTCAAGTCAAAAAAGCTGAAGCAGATGAGATGGCGGCTAAGCATAAAGCTGTTGAGATCACCACTTTAGCTACTGCTAATCTAGAGGCTTCCGCTAAAGAGTCGGAAGCTAAAGTTAGACTGGCCGAAGGTATCAAAGCTGAAGAGTCAGCCCATGGCTTTGCAGAAGCAGCTATCCAAGAAGCCAAAGCGTCATCTTTAGAAAAAGAAGGTCTAGCCAAAGCTAATATCGTTAGAGCTACCGGACAAGCGCAAGCGCAGGCCGACCGTGAAAAAGGCGTAGCAGATGCTGAAATTATTGCCGCTCGCGGTGAGTCTAATGCTAAATCAGAGCGTGACATCGGTTTAGTTAATGCTGAAGTTATTGCTGCTATTGGTCATTCTAATGCGCAAGCAGAACGCGAAGTCGGACTGGCTAAAGCAGAAGTGACTCGTGAACACTTTAAGGCTGAAGCGGATGGCTTGGTTGAAAAGTTCAATGCTATGGGTAGTATGAGCAAAGAGGCGCGAGAGCACGAAGAATTCCGTATGGGTCTTGAAACCGCTCTGCAAGAAGCGATGGCCTCTATCGAAGCGGGTAAAGAGATCGCTAAAGAAAATGCTGAAGTATTAGCAGTCGCCCTACAAAAAGCCAAAATCGATATTGTCGGTGGTGAAGCGCACTTCTTTGATAACTTTGCCAAGTCATTGTCTATCGGCAAAGCTATCGATGGTCTTGCTGGCAAGTCGGATACTTTGAGCGGTATTATCAATACTATGATGGCCAATCAAGCGATGTCTAGGGCCAACCAGCAGGAGCATGATAAGCCTGTTAACCATGATAACTAATCATGATGACCTACTATAATGACTAGCTATAATAAGTCAGCTGTAGGGTCTCGATAGACAGATAGCGATTTGGGTAGCCAACTCCAGCTAAACGGCACGCATAAGCGCCAGACAGCGAGTTGGCTATTCTAAGAGAACCAATAGTGCGGTTACAGGTTTTTTTAGAATAGCTAAGGGCTTTTCAAAGTAGCTAAGGGCTTTTTAAAGTCGCTAAGGGCTTTTTAAAGTCGCTAAGGGCTTTTCAAAGTAGCTAAGGGCTTTTTCAACACAATCGATTATCTTATTATTCTTATTGCCTAAAAATAGAAGTGGACGAATAGCAATGGCAGATATGCAAAATCCGACAGATCTCAGTAGCACCGGTAGAGTTGAACAGGCTGATCAAGCCGTTGCTACAGGCAATGCCTATGAGCTGATCAAAAAGCGGTTAACTGAGCAAGGCAATCGATTAGAGCAGCAGACTGCCAAGCTAAATAATGCGCGTCTAGCAGAGTTTGGCAGTACCCAGATGCAAGTGATTGCCCGCACGCGCGTTCGTACTGAATACAACTGTGTGGCACAAGACATGGTACAAGTCGGTGACTATCTGCTGTTTGGCTATAATGTATTTATGGGTCTAAAGCGGGCGAGTAATATTAAGGATGTACTATCGCTGTATCGCCTTATAGAGCCTGCCGACGGTAGCAATAGTAACAGTAGCGATGATAGTAATAGCGATAGTAGTGATAGTAGTGATAGTAGCAACAGCAGCGATAAAGAGTATGCACTAGAAGAAGTCGATTTGACTGATACGTTTTTAGATCAAACTGCCTTTGTACAAGATTTTAATGAGCTGTACCGCTATTACAAGCAAACGCGCTTGATACAAATTACCGTCAAGGACAGCAAGCTGCTATTAGCGTTTCAGATCGGTGAGCGTATCACTGATATTCGAGTGTTTCGTTTTGCCTTAGATTTTAGCGAAAACATCCCAAAAGCGGCACAAGTAGCTTATGTAGACAATCGCGGTGAGCGTGATATTGAGTTGCCACCCGCCCATGATTTTGATTGGATCGTGACTACACGCGAGCAGATGGTCAATGGCAAACATCCGCATATGAATATCTTAGATACCATATTTGTGGAAACCGTCAATGGCGACTTGACCATCAAGATTGAGGATAATACTCACTCAGGGCTAGGGATCTATAGTGAGCCTGTCAATGACAGCACTCAATCTCTAACCGATGCTGAGATTGCTTATGCCAAAGTCGGTAGTCTAATACTGCTGAAGATTCTGCCTTATCGAGAGGATAGCTATCGTTATTTTGTCTATAACACCCTGACTGAGACGGTATTGCGTTTGGATGCTATCGGCCAGTCTTGTGTGCAGCTACCAGAAGATCATGGCATTATATTTCCTGGTGGTTATTACTTACAGACCGGAGAGCATAAGCTATTTGATGGCCAAAATAATAATGCTATGGATTTAAGGTTTAAGCGCAAAATCATATCGCCCAATGGTGAGGATGTGTTGTTCTTATTTTATGATATAGCCTTAGGGGTCACCGGATTATTCCCTTATAATTTGATTAAAAAAAGACTGGCAAATCCTATTTACTGTAACGGGATGGCGCTAGCAGAGAGCGGTCAGCTAGTATTATTTAGTGCCCAAAGTGAGCCGTCACGTATTCACCCTATGCAGATATGGCATACCCCCTATGCCTCGCAAGAGTATATTAGCGAGCTGCCTGAAAGCAGCAGTTTTTATGGCAAAATTGGTAATAAGGAATTGGTTCGAGGCATCTCAGACCTCTACAGTATTACTCGCCTAATAGACAATCAAACGGTGTCGCAAAAGCTCTACGAGGAGCTTGTCGGTAATACCAGCAGGCTGTTCGATAGCTATTATTGGTTGTCTGAGCCTGATCTTGCTGAAGTGGCAGATAGTATTCGTGAAGTCACAGCGACGGCTGAATTGGTCATCGATGAGTTCGCTAAAGTACAAAGCATTCAAAAGCAAACCCAAACAGCTTTGAGCGATGCCGAGGCTAAGCAAAACCAGATTGCTCAGCAGATAAAAACAACCACTTTTGATTCGGCGAGTGACTACGTGGCGCAATTGTCTACAATCAGACAGCAAAAAGGCCAGTTAGTCAGTTTAGAGAATTTGCGTTATTTAGATGGCGATAAGCTACAAGCGTTACAGGCTCAATTAGAAACTATCGAAAGCGAGCTGGCTGAGCAGACGGTAGGCTATCTGAGCGCTGAGAAGGCGTTAGCAAGTTATGAAGACACTTTAGCGGAGGTCAGTGAACGCTTAGATTCGGCTGAAACTAATGCTGAATTAAAGCCAGTGTTAGACACTATCGATGCAACGGCACAAGGTCTGGATTTATTGACTGAGCTGTTAGGCACGCTAGATGTTGCTGATGCCACCGTGCGCACCCAAATCATTGATGATATCTCTGCTATTTACTCGCGTCTTAATCAGAGCAAGGCCAAGCTTAATCATAAACGCAAAAACTTAGGCTCTGCTGAGGCAGTAGCGCAGTTTGGTGCCCAGTTTAAGCTGTTTGGTCAGTCAATTGCCAATGCTCTATCCATCGCTAATACGCCTGAAAAGTCAGATGAGCAAATGGCTAAGTTGCTAGTGCAGTTAGAAGAGCTGGAGAGCCAGTTTTCTGATCCAGAAGCTAATATAGGTGATCAGTTTTTAGCAGACATTATTAGTAAACGTGAAGAGATTTACGAGGTTTTTGAAAACCATAAGCAGCAACTGCTCGATGCACGTAACCGCAAGGCTCAGAACTTAGGTGATGGCGCGCTTAGGATGCTTGAGAGTATCAAGAAGCGTACCCAAAGTGCTAGCATTACTGGCTTTAAAGATGAAAGTGCCCTAAATACTTATTTTGCTGCGGATGGCTTAGTACAAAAGGTACGTAGCATTGCCAAGTCTCTGCAACAGCTAGGCTTTAGTGTCAAAGCAGATGATCTCAATGCTCGCCTTAAAGCCATTCAAATTGAGAGTTATAAGAGCCTAAAAGATAAGTCAGACTTATTTGAAGAGGGTGGTCAGATTATCAAGCTGGGCAAGCACCGCTTCTCGGTCAATACTCAGCCTTTAGATTTGACCCTTCTGAGTCGCCAGCAGGCTAATGGCCAACGGCTGCTCAACCTACATCTGACGGGCACCGACTACTATCAAGTATTAAATAATGATGAGCTCAATTCGCTACGCCCATATTGGGATATGAGTATAGCTTCTGAATCAGACAAAGTGTATCGCGCTGAATACTTAGCCTATAGCATTATCGAAAGTGCCAAAGACAGCAAAGACGGTTTGAGCGAAACCCGACTTTATCAAGCTTATGATGAGACAGCTAGCACTATTGATAGCCATGGCAAGATAGCTGATGACAGTGCGCTAGCTAAGGTAGTCAGAGCTTATGCCACGCCTCGCTATCAGCTCGGCTACGAAAAAGGCATTCACGATCATGACGCCACCTTATTGTTGATGCAGATATTGCCAACCTTACGTGAGGCGGGCCTACTTATTTATACCCCGCAAATACGTGCTCTGGCACAACTGTTTTATTGGCAATTAAGCTTAGTACAAGCGTTAGGCTTAACCGCACTGACCCAATTTAGTTATGATAAATGGCTGGATACACAAACGCTGACTAGCGTTAGCAATTGGACGAATCGAGCGCTCACCGCTGAGCAACTGCATCGTACTTTAGGTAGTGATAGCGCAAAAGCTTTGCTAGTCAATGATATAAAGGCGGTCATGAGCAACTTCGTAGCTGCCCATGATGGCTCTGCTCAGATACAGGCTAGTAGTGCTAGTAGTATTGACAACGCTATTGATAACGGTGTTTATACCGATGCCAAGGCGGATAGCGATAACCATGCTAACCATGATAATAGCCCTGCTATTTTAAGCTCAGACAGCAGTATATTCTCCCAAAGTTATGTACAGCTTGCCTGCGAATATTTAGTCAATGTAATCGGGCAAGGCACTGAGCCTACTGTCAGCTTAGCGCAAGGGCTAGAATGGCAGACCAGTCAAAAAGCGCAGCAACTCTGTGATCAATTGACTCAAACGCTCAACAGTTCACCAGTTAGCAGCCAAAACAATACTCAAAACAGGGCTAGCTTTGAGCAACTACGAACCTCTGTCGCCAAGCTCTGCTTTCAGCCAAAAGCGGCTTATGAGCTACTAGCGACTTGGTTTAATGCTCTATTAGATAAAGCTTATGAGGATAAGCACCTTGCTAGTGCACAAGCCATCGATAGTAAAGTTGATGATCAGGGCAATCCGCTCAGTGCAGAACAGTTGGCTAAGAGTGAGGATGCAGCCGTACTAACTAAACAGCAGTTGCAGAGCGGACGTCATTTTGTACCAGAAGCGATTGCTGTGCTACTGACTCAATTAAATGATGCCCAACGAGAAGCTTTAGTACAACGCCTGATCAACTCTGGGATAGCGTTTGACAAGCAAGCTAGACTATCTACGCCAACATCATCAACATCACTATCAACATCAATATCAACATTGCCATCAACCGCATCGAGCGCGCTGACGAGTCTTAATAATCCTCTTAATCAAGCGCAAAGCTTCGAGCGCAGTACTAGTAAAGTATCACTTGAGATACAAGTGGATAACTTATTAGGTGAGCATCAACGCATCCATCAGCAAACGCTAAGCTTCGCTGTCGATGATTTTATGAGGCGCTTGCATGATCATCATACGCAAGTGATACCCGCTTATAAGCGTTACCTATCATTACGCTCAGAGCTGTTAAACCAGTCAAAACAAGCGCTAAGACTAGATGAATTCCTGCCACGTCCGTTATCCTCGTTTGTGCGCAACCGTCTGATCAATGAGAGCTATCTGCCTTTGATTGGGGACAACCTCGCCAAGCAGATGGGTACTGTAGGCGATGACAAGCGTACCGACTTGATGGGTATCTTGATGATGATATCGCCACCAGGCTACGGCAAAACTACTTTGATGGAATACGTGGCCAACCGTTTGGGCCTAATCTTTATGAAGATTAACTGTCCCTCACTAGGCCATGATGTCATGTCTTTGGACCCAGCCAAAGCGCCCAATGCTACCGCGCGTGAAGAGCTAAATAAAATCAACTTAGCCTTCGAGATGGGCAATAACGTCATGCTCTATCTAGATGATATCCAGCACACTAACGCAGAGTTTTTGCAGAAGTTTATCTCCTTAGGGGATGGGACACGCCGTATCGATGGGGTTTGGCAAGGCCAGACTAAAACTTATGATATGCGTGGCAAGAAGTTCTGCGTAGTCATGGCGGGTAACCCTTATACTGAGAGTGGCGAGGCCTTTAAAGTCCCTGATATGCTGGCTAACCGTGCTGATATCTATAATTTAGGCGATATCATGAGCGGTATGGAAGAAGTGTTCGCTCTTAGTTATATCGAGAACTCGTTAACCTCAAATACGGTATTGGCACCTTTAGCCAATCGTGATTTGGCTGACGTGCATCGACTTATAAAAATGGCTAAAGCCATAGATGCTGGCAGTGCTAGCAGCGCCAACTTAGTACAAGCGCAAAGTAGCGAGCTGATATATCCTTATAGCACCTCAGAGATTAACGAGATTATCGCTATTTTAAGGCACATGTTTACGGTACAAGCAGTGATTCTTGAGGTCAACCAAGCTTATATTGCCTCAGCATCGCAAGATGATAAATATCGCCTTGAACCTATCTTTAAGCTGCAAGGCAGTTACCGCAATATGAATAAGATGACTGAGAAGTTATCAGCGGTCATGAATGACAATGAGCTGAACCAGCTGATAGATGACCACTACTTAGGCGAGTCGCAGCTGTTGACCTCAGGGGCAGAAAGCAATTTGCTTAAGCTTGCCGAGATGCGTGGGATGTTAGATGCTGATGAGGCACAGCGCTGGCAGCAAATCAAAACTGACTTCTTGCGCAACAAAGCTATGGGCGGAGCGGATGGTGATACGGGTGCACGCATCGTTGCGCAATTGGTCGACGTCGCTGGTGGCTTTAAAGCCATCAACCAGCAGTTTGCCAGCTACTTAAACCAGCATGATCCTGAACAAGTAGCCCGCTTGCAAGAGGCGGGGCAGCAGATACAGCTAGCAGCGCAGTTAGAAGCGCAAAAGATACTCGCGGACAGCATGGCTGATAGTATGGCTAACAGTATGCTGAACAATGCCAATGTGGTGAGCAAAAGTATCGATAATGGCTTTGAGCAAAGCATGGATAAGCTGGTACAAATCTATCGGCACGATCATAAAGCCGATGGCGAGTATCAAAAGCTGAACCAAGATATACAAAAACAGTTGATGGTCAGTCTAATCAATGCTGTCGAGCAGCTGGCAGTGCATATGACAGGAGATATGGCAAAGAATATAGGCAACAGTCTATCGGAGAGTATGCTGGCGAGTGGCGTTGGCGGTGCAGCTACTACGATTACTGAGGCGTCAGAGACTACTATTACTGATGTCACTGAGCAGACGACGCTGATGGCTACGGCATTAAAACAAGCGTTGCAACCTTTAGCTAGGCGTCTGGATGAAAAGCTTATCTTAGATTCCAGTACCGAGCAAACCGGCAAGTTGATTGTCGATTGCCTAAATCGACTTAATACTATCTTTGATAACTATAAATAATAGCGTTGAATAATCATTAGGGTATTTGAACAAATTAAAAAGGATATTTAGCTGATGGTTAAATATCTTTTTTTACGTTAGGGTGCTTTAGAGCTATGTCCCGCTTTTCGCTCCTATCAGCGCCAAAGCGCATTGCAAGGCAACCATAGAACCATCGATTGGTTTTGCTATGCAGGAGGTTTTAGAGTAGGTTGAGTACAGTTTACGGCCCAATGATTTCAAATTTATAAGTTTAAAGTAGTGTTAAAATTGTCGCAGGGTTGCAAAAAATGCAGGCAACAGCTAATCCAGAGCTGGATATAAAAATCATATATCTAGTGGGTTAGGCTTTACTAATTCATTCTACCAAGCAATATAAGGAAAAATAATGGCGCACAAAAAGAAGAATGTACGCAAAAAAGAATGTCCTGTCTGCGAGCGCGAATTCAGCTGGAGCAAGAAGTTGGATAAAAACTGGGAGAGTATGGTGTATTGCTCCGACCAATGCCGGCGTGTAAAGAAGTATGAGAATGTCGAGCATCAGAAGCAATAATTTAAGTCTAAATTAGTTGTAGGCTGGGTTTTTAACCCAGCATCTTATAATATCGTAGGGTGCGTTCCACGCACCAGTTTAGAAAGCTATCCTACTAATATAATATTAGCCTTCTAAATAACTATGAAAACAATAAAAGGCACGGCTATGGCACATAAAAAGGTCAATCTACCGCAAAAAATCTGCCCAGTTTGCCAGCGTCCTTTTATATGGCGTAAGAAGTGGGAGAAGGACTGGGAGCAAGTGATTTATTGTTCTGAGAAGTGTCGACGAGTGAAAAAGAGCGATTAAAAAAAGCGTTACCCTTCTAATAATATAGGACACAGCATAGGTGTAACCATGACCGCAAAACAGACTTTAAGCCTGACAACCTAAAAGCTAGTAAGAAGCTATGTCCCGCTTTTCGATCAATGAGCTTTATTATAGAAAAAGGTTAAGGTAGGTTGGGCACAGCTTGCGACCCCCAACAGTTTTAAGTGCAACTTTTTGGGTCTCGTACCTCGACACCACCCTACAACGGTAGACAAGGACAATCATGGCTCATAAAAAGGTCAATCTACCACAAAAAATCTGCCCAGTTTGCCAGCGTCCCTTCACTTGGTGTAAGAAACAAGAAAAGGATTGGGAGTAAGTGATTTATTACTCTGAGAAGTGTTGGCGGGGTAAAGATAAGCATTGACTCAAAAATTGGGAGCTTTAACTAAATTTCGCTCATAAATATTTGTATCATCTTCATCTATCCAAAGGATGCCTTTATCTATGATTGATCCTTTTTGAATTAAAGCATCAACTATATGATCAGTGACTTCGATATATTCGCTAATATTATGCTTAAAAGGTTCTATAGTAGACTTATAGCCTTCGTGGTCTGGTACAAATAGAATATCGTCACCGCTGTTTTCTAATACGTACCATGTAATCATTAAACAAGCCACGTCGCTTGCATAGATCTCGTTAGGTTTGCTGAAAGGTAGGTGAGCAAATAGTAAGTACTGTTTTTTAGTTCGATTAAATAGAGTTTGAGATGCTGGCATATATCATTCCTAATTTGGATAGGTTGGGCGGAGCTTGCAACTCCCAACGATTTTGAACTTATAATTTCTGGATGTCTTACTTAAACACTGATCCATAAAATGACAAAATTCAATATAGCGCAAAAGATATACTCCATCTGCCAGCATCTATTTATAAGGCGCACAGAGTAAGGAAAAGACTGGGAGTAAGTGATTTATTGATTTGAGTGTTGACGTTGCCGAAGCATTTAACGGGATGATAGAACTGTTAAGAAAAATAGAAATAATAAAATAGAATAATGAAAGTCTAAAGCTTATATTCGCTGTAGCAAGGTTTTTTAGCCCTGATAGTAGCGGATATACTTGGCTCTACACAGGGTTGCGGACGTTTAGCAAGTGGCGTTATCGCTGGTCAGGAACGACACTTGCTTTTAGCGACCGCCCCTGTGTTAGTCAAGATACGAGCGGATAGCAGGATTAGCTTCAATACCTAACCCCACTTATTGTCAGTCCAACAAATTCAGATAGAACTATTCCAAGGATTCTAAGTATTAGTTTTCTTATAAGTTAGCCGTTTCTATAAACTATCCCGTTTTGCAAAAACATTCGCCACTATAGCGCCACTAAAGTTATGCCACACGCTAAATATCGCACTCGGTAGCGCGGCGACAGGGTTGAAGTAAGTGGCGGCGAGGGCAGCACCAAGGCCAGAGTTTTGCATACCCACTTCAATCATAATGGCGCGTCTCTGAGTTTCAGTAAAGCCTAACAATCTGGCGAGTAAATATCCTAAGCTATAACCGAGCATATTGTGTAAGGCTACTACTACAAAGACGATAGCGCCACTATCCAAGATCGTAGCTTTAGAAACGGCCACCACAGCTGCTATGATAATAGAGATACCTAATACTGAAATCATTGGTAGCACCGTAATAGCTGACTCGATCTTATCACCAAGAAATTTATGGACGATAATCCCTAATAAGATAGGCAAGATAACTATCTTAGTGATAGTAACCATCATGCTGAGCAGATCGATATCGATCAATTGACCTGCAAATACCTGTAATAGAATAGGGGTCAAGAATGGCGCTAGCAAGGTAGAGATAGAAGTAATAGCCACACTCAAAGCCACATCGCCTTTGGCCAAAAAGGTAATGACGTTGCTAGAAGTCCCGCCAGGGCAACAGCCAACCAAAATCACCCCAACAGCAATTAGCGGATCAAGGCTAAAGACTACGGTTAATAAATACGCTATTAATGGCATGATAGTGAATTGTGCTAAAAGACCTATGATCACTGGCTTTGGTCGCTTGATGATTTCTAAAAAATCTGAAGTTTTAAGAGTCATGCCCATACCAAACATGATGATGCCAAGTATTGGCAAGATAAGGAAGGCCAGCGAGGCAAAGAACTCGGGGAAAACAAACCCCAATAAGGCACTAAGCAGGGCCCAAATTGCAAAGGTTTTACCAATCCAGTTAGAGAGTGCGGCAATCTGATTCATAAGGCTATTCACAACAGGGATAATTTAAATCGTAATTTAACACGTCTGCTATCGGCGATTGATAAAACTATTTTGCTGTAGAGCTAGCGATAAGTTTGCTTAGTATTCATAAAAGCATAAAAGCATAAAAGCATAAAAGCATAAAAGTATAAAAGTATAAAAGTATAAAAGTATAAAAGTATAAAAGTATAAAAGTATAAAAGTATAAAAAACGGCGTACTAACTTTTGGCTAGTACACCGTAGACACTCAATAATCGCTGCTTAGATCGGTTCAGCTAATACCCCTACAAATTCGGACTCAACCACTTCTCAGCCGTCTTGATATCCCAGCCCTTACGCTCAGCATAGCTCTCTAGTTGGTCAGTACTTATTTTACCCACATTAAAGTACACGCTTTCAGGATGCGAATAATAGAATCCGCTAACCGACGACGCAGGCCACATCGCAAAGCTTTCAGTTAGCGTCGTACCGATAGCCTCAACCGTGCCTAGCCAGTCGAAAAGCTTACCTTTTTCGGTATGCTCAGGGCAGGCAGGGTAGCCAGGGGCAGGGCGAATGCCAACGTATTTTTCTTTAATCATCTCATCATTGGTTAGATTTTCGTCAGCCTGATAGCCCCAATAGTCTTTACGGATTAGCTCATGCAGGTGCTCAGCAAAAGCTTCTGCCAAGCGATCAGATAGTGCTTGTACCATGATAGCGTTATAGTCATCGCCATTGGTCTTGTATTGTTCAGCGATTGCTTCTGTACCTGCTATCGAAACCGTGAAGCCACCGAGATAATCAGTATAGGCGTCCGATGGTGAGATAAAGTCGGCCAAGCTATAGTTAGGCGTGCCGCTGGCTTTGTCGCTTTGCTGACGCAAATGTTCAAACTGGTATTCTACGCTGCCACCCTCAGTCGGTGCTTTGTCATAAACGCTGACCGTATCTGCACCAGTACGGCGTGCTGGAGCGATTTTAAACACCCCTTTGGCAGTGATTAACTTCTCATCAATCAGTTTTCTAAGCATATCTTTGGCATTAGTGAATAAATCGCACGCCGCTTCACCGACTACCTCGTCTTGTAAGATTTTAGGATATTTACCAGCCAGCCCCCAAGAGATAAAGAACGGTGTCCAGTCAATAAAAGGAATCAACTTATCAATAGGGTAGTCGTCAAATATGACTTTGCCTAACTGGTTAGGCGTAGGCGGCAAGTAGTTATCCCAGTCATACTGAAAGCCAATCTTAACTGATTCAGCATAGGATAGCTTGGCAGCTTTGGGTTGGCGTTTGGCCAGACGTTCACGTACCGTGACATATTCTGCACGTGTCTCATCGATTAGCTGCTGACAGTTCTCTTTTGATAGCAGCTTAGTGACCACACCGACTGCTCGCGAGGCATCAGAGACATAGATGACGCCATTGTTCTGGTATTGTGGTTCAACTTTGACCGCCGTATGGGCTTTAGAGGTCGTAGCGCCACCGATCATTAGCGGCAAGGTCATACCACGCTCTTGCATTTGCTTGGCGACATAGACCATCTCATCTAAGCTTGGGGTAATCAAACCAGACAGCCCTATGATATCCACTTTCTCGCTAATAGCAGTATCGAGGATTTTTTCACAAGATACCATTACGCCTAGATCAACGATGTCATAACCGTTGCAGCCGAGGACTACGCCGACGATATTTTTACCAATATCGTGCACATCGCCTTTGACCGTCGCCATTAGGATTTTGCCTTTGGTTTCGCCTTCGACTTTTTCCGCTTCGATGTACGGGTTCAACCAAGCGACAGATTGCTTCATCACACGTGCCGACTTGACCACTTGCGGTAAGAACATTTTACCAGCACCGAATAAATCACCAACGATGTTCATACCATCCATTAATGGCCCTTCGATAACCTCCAATGGACGTGGGTATTTCTCCCAAGCCTCTTTAGTATCGGCTTCGATAAAGGTGGTAATCCCCTTCACTAGAGCATGAGCAATACGATCTTCAACCGTGCCTTCACGCCAAGTCATATCGACGGTGCTGTCTTTTTTCTTACCACCATCTTGATAGTTTTCAGCAGCGCTCATTAGTCGTTCAGTAGCGTCCTGTCCGCTCTCGCCTTGATTGCGGTTGAGCATGACATCTTCAATCGCATCACGAGCCTCTTTGGGGATGTCGTCATACAGCTCAAGCATCGCTGGGTTAACGATACCCATGGTTAGACCATTTTGTATGGCGTGATATAAGAATACTGAGTTGATGGCTTCACGAATAGGGTTACCACGGAAGCTGAACGAGACGTTGGACACGCCGCCTGATACCATAGCATTAGGTAAGTTTTCAGTGATCCACTTAGTGGCATTAATAAAGTCTGCACCGTAATTATTATGCTCAGTAATACCAGTGGCGACCGCAAAAATATTAGGGTCAAAGATAATATCTTCACTAGGGAAGCCGACTTCATTGACCAAGACGTCATAGCTGCGCTGACAGATTTGAGTTTTACGCTCGTAAGTATCAGCCTGTCCATCCTCATCAAAGGCCATAACGATAACAGCCGCACCATAGCGCATGCACAAACGTGCGCGCTCAACGAACTCATCATGACCTTCTTTTAAGGAGATAGAGTTGACGATGGATTTACCCTGAATGCGTTTGAGACCCTCTTCAATGATGTCCCACTTAGAGGAGTCAATCATTAATGGCACTCGGCTGATATCAGGCTCGCCTGAGACTAAGTTAACAAAGTGAATCATCGCCTGTTTGGAGTCGAGCATGCCCTCGTCCATATTGATATCGACGATTTGTGCGCCCCCTTCAACTTGGTCACGTGCTACATCTAGTGCTTCGGTATAAGCTTCAGTTTTGATTAAGCGCAAGAATTTTTTGGAGCCAGTAACGTTAGTACGCTCGCCGACGTTGACGAATAAATTATCAGGAGTGATGTTAAACGGTTCAAGTCCGGACAAACGACAAGCCGGTGGGATTTCAGGAATTACCCGTGGTGGAAATTTTGCTACCATATTAGCGATTTGGCGAATATGTTCAGGGGTCGTACCACAGCAGCCACCGACGATATTCAAGATACCAGCTTTGGCGAAGCCCTCTAGCAGCGCTGTTGTCTGCTCAGCGGTTTCATCATACTCACCAAACTCATTAGGCAAACCTGCGTTTGGATGAGCAGAGACATACATATTAGCGATGTTTGATAGCGTTTGAATATGAGGTCTTAAGGCATCGGCCCCTAAAGCGCAGTTAAAGCCCACTGATAATGGTTTGGCATGGCGAACGGAGTTATAAAAGGCTTCAGCTGTCTGTCCTGACAAAGTACGACCTGAGGCATCAGTAATAGTGCCCGAGATCATAATCGGTAACTCAAAGCCGATATCTATAAATACTCCAGTCACCGCAAAGATGGCGGCTTTGGCATTCAAGGTATCAAAGATAGTTTCGATAAGGATGATATCGACCCCAGCTTCAATCAGCGCAAGCGTTGATTCTCGATAGTTAAGCACTAACTCATCAAAAGTAATATTACGAAAGGCCGGATCATTGACATCAGGAGATAACGAGCACGTTCTTGAGGTTGGTCCTAAGACTCCAGCGACAAACCGTGGTTTCTCCGGAGTCTTAGCAGTGAATTCATCAGCAGCCTCACGTGCTAATCTAGCCGCCGCCTTATTTAGCTCTGGGACTAGATACTGCATATCGTAGTCGGCCATCGATAACCGTGTACCGTTAAAGCTATTAGTCTCGATAATATCTGCACCGGCTTCTAAATGGGCAAGATGAATCTCTTTAATCATCTGTGGTTGCGTAAGTACTAATAAATCATTATTGCCGCGCACATCTTGAGTAATATTGACAAAGCGCTCACCACGATAGTCAGCCTCTTCAAGCTTATAGTTCTGAATATGGGTACCCATAGCCCCATCAAGCATCAAAATCCGTTTGGCCATCTGTGCCGTGATACGAGTGCGCGCGCTAAGCTGCTGCTCCTTATAAGGAAACACGGCAGGGGGGGTCAAGATGAAGTCATTGGGACGAGAGTTATCAGTCGCCGGCGCAACACTATCAGCCATTAGAGTAGGATTTTTGGTCATGGCAGTAGCGGCTAGAGAGTCAGTCATTAAAGAGGTCTTTTCAGTCATAGTAAAGGGCTTATATCGTCAAGATCATAAAAGGGAAGATAATTAATAGGGGCGATCATTTAGCTTAAAATATAAAAACATATAGAATATTAACATGAAAATTATAATAGTCAGTGGTAACACAGCTTTGACTTTCGATTCTACAAAGTAGGAGCAAATACTACTAATATTTAACTCAATATTAGTGGTTGTTAGCATTAATAATCACTAGCATTGCGCATTATTTGCACTGTAAATAACGCAGTTAAGCAAAAAATACGCTTTAAAAACTGGCTTTATTAAAACAAAAAAACACAAGATTAACAGTGATTTATAAACAATAAGCTACTTTAAACCAATATGGCTTACGCTAGTGGCTACAAAGCAGACAAAGTTTACAAGCGTATTACAAAAAGTAGCGTAATCATAAGTTGATGTCGTAACTTTATATGTTAGTTTAATTTCATAAGAATAGTTATCTAATAAGCCTTACTTATGAATCTAAGTATTACTTGTCAATAGTTCACTTTTTATGTGTGATCGATAATGGATACTTTTTGTTGTAAAAGCTCTTCTTCTTATAAGAAAAGCTTTTGGTAAAATAAACGTAGGATACACTCCATCATTAAGGATATGAAAATGAAATTTACAAAAATCGCAACAATTAGTGCTTTAGCGGTTTCAATAGCTGGCCTTGCTGCTTGTAATAATATGATGCCACAAAAAGACACTGCAATGAAAGCACCTATGCATAGTCAAAATATGGCAAAAATGAACGTAGTGCAACTGGCTCAAAGTAATGCAGAATTTTCAATATTAGTTGAAGCAGTACAAGCAGCAGGACTAGCTAATGCTTTATCCAATCCTGATGCCCATTATACTGTCTTTGCACCGACCAATGATGCGTTTATGCAGGCATTGACTGAGACTAAAATGACTAAGGCGCAACTGTTTGCTAATAAGCCTTTATTGACTAAAGTCTTAAGTTATCATGTCATTAATGGTGATATGGCCATGTATGCTAAAGATGTTAAGCCTGGCAATGTGATGGCCATTAGTGGTGATACTTTAATGATCACCCCACAGCTGAAGCTAGTAGACGAGAATGGTCGTGTCGCTACTCTGCTCAAAACTGATTTAGCCGCTACAAATGGTGTAGTCCATGTTATTGACAAGGTATTATTACCTAAATAAATACTAGTAATAAATCGGTATCATTTGCATACCTTAAACATTAGTATTTATGCTAAGCTGATCAATGGATTGCCAATAAAAGACATAGTCTCTGTTGGCAATTTTAAATTTCTCCCTACTGTTAATGCTTAGTAATGAGCGCATTACTAGCCGTTGTTTTGTTTGTCGATAGTTGCTTGTCTTTGATAATAATCTTATTACTTGAACTGTCATTAATTTAAAAATCGTTTGACCCATACTTAATCCCATAAGGAAATATCCATGTTAAAAAAGACTTTATTATCGTTAGCAATTGCTACTACTGTTCTATCACTAGCTGCTTGTAACAAAGCAGAAAAGGCAGCTGATCCTGTAGAGCCAGAAGTAACAACTGAAGAAGTGGTTGTTGCTCCTGCAGAAACAACTGATCCAGTAGTTGCTGCTGATCCAGCGGCAGAAACTATGGCTACGCAAAGCATCGCTGAAATAGCAGCTGGCAACGAAAATCTAACTATCTTAACCGCTGCCCTAAAAGCTGCTGGTCTTGATACTATGATGATGGATGCTGGTGAATATACTGTATTTGCACCAACTGATGATGCATTTGCTCCTGTATTGACTAAACTTGGTGTAACCAAAGAAGAACTATTGGCTAACACTGATTTATTGAAAAAAATCCTTCCATACCACGTTCTACCTATGATTGTTAAAGCAGCTGACATCCCTTTTGGTACTGATGTTGCAACTGTTAACGGTGCTACTATCAATATCAGCGATGCTAATGTGATCACTGATGGTTCTGGCGGTACTGCTACCATCACTGGTACTGACATCATGGCAACGAATGGCGTAATTCATACTATCGATGCAGTATTAATGCCTGAGTAACAGGTAACTATTGTTTAAACAATATTTAGACAATTTGTAATAGTAATAAGAAGCTCAGCCATTAGCGCTGGGCTTTTTTGTGTCTAAGGCTTAAGGTATCTATAGCTAAGCTTAGGCAGACGGATATTGGCTAGACAGAAGGGTTAATACGGTTATGGTCACACCGGCTGTTAATAGCCTTCATTGATCCTAAGCACAACTAGGCTAGTAGTCTATTAGCCACTAATAAACGCGAAGCCATAAAAAAGCCTGAGACGATAGCCTCAGGCTTTTATTATTCAACTTATTAACTTAATGGTCGTTAGTAAAAAGCTTTGCTAGTAATACTTATACTTTAGGCTCTTTACGTAAAGCTTCTTGTCTAAGCAGCTCTTGCTCTCTTAGATGACGCTCTTCCCAATAAGGCGCATTCTTGATACCGAATTTTGCTGGATCAAAAGTATAGCGTTTCACCCCAGCTTTGAGCTGTTCTTCGTAATCCTTAAGCATAGTGAGCGTTGGACGAGCCACAAAGAAGATGATCAAGATACCAACGATATTGAGCCAAGCCATAAGACCAACACCGATATCACCTAATATCCAAACATAACCTGCAGAGTTAAGACCACCATAAGCAACCATAACCATAATCAAGATCTTAACTAAGAAAAGACCTGTTTTATGAGCGCCACGACCGATAAAGCGGGTCAAGTAAGTGACGTTCACTTCAGCGATATAGTAGTAAGCTAAGATAGTTGTAAAGGCGAAGAAGAAGACTGCGAGAGCGATAAAGGAGTTACCATAAACGCCATATACTGATTCCATAGCCATCTGCGTAAACGCAGGAGAGCTAATCTCTGTAGCTGTATCTACATTACTGACAATAAACTCTTTATCAGCTGCAGTTGTACATTTATTTGCTATTGTACATTGAATATTATACATACCAGTAGATAAGATCATAAAGGCAGTTGCAGAACAAACAAGTAATGTATCAACATAAACTGAGAACGCTTGTACTAAGCCTTGCTGTGATGGATGCTCAACTTCGGCAGCAGCAGCAGCATGAGGGCCTGTACCTTGTCCAGCTTCGTTAGAGTAAATACCACGTTTAACCCCTAAATAAATAGCAGCACCAAAGCCTGCTTGGGCAGTAAACGCATCACTAATAATCAAGCCAAATATTTCTGGAATCAAACTGAAATTGCTAAACATGATTATCAAGGCCAAAGCAATATAACCGATGGCCATAAAAGGAACAGCATATTCAGTAAAGGTTGCAATACGTTTGATACCACCGAAGATAATAATACCTAGCACTACTAGGATGATACCTAGGGCTAGTAGGCGCATAGAGCCCACTTCTAATGACCCGATGTTCATTACTGTGCCTTCGCCCATCAGCTGAGCAAACGCATTAACCACGCCATTAGCTTGCACACCTGGCAAAAAGATACCACAAGAAATGATAGCGGCAATTGCAAAAAGGATACCATACCATTTTTGGCCAAGTGCACGCTCGAAGTAGTACGCAGGACCACCACGGTATTCCCCAGTAATAGCATCTTTTTCTTTATAAATTTGCGCTAATGTCGATTCCACATAAGCGGTAGACGCGCCTAAGAAAGCAACGATCCACATCCAGAACACCGCACCAGGACCGCCAAAGCCGATAGCAGCGGCTACTCCTGCGATGTTACCTAATCCGACACGACCAGCGAGCGATACTGCTAATGCCTGAAATGAGGAGATACCTTCAGCACTAGATTTACCAGTGAATAGTAATTTAATCATTTCGCCGAACAGACGCACTTGTACGAAGCGCGTCATGATGGAATAGAACAGACCAGCACCTAAGCATAAAACTACTAGAGGAGTACTCCAAATATAATTATTGATAACCCCAAAAATTTTTTCCATATCGTTATTCCTCAAACTTTCTCAGATTGGCGACCAGTAATAGAGAGGCTGCCTATTAACCAAACTAACGCTCTTTATTAGTGCCATCGAGTATGGATATCAGTTGTCTGTATTTGTCCGCAAAGCTTGCTGTTGTCTATACTATTAATAAAGCTCACTAGTTAAAGGTAAGTGTTACTCGCAATAATAGCAGGGCAGTCAACAAGCTGCGGGGCAATTCCTTTTGCCGTACTGGTCATAATGACATTGTAATTTTAAAAATGTCATAATCCTTTAAAATATCATAGAATAATATTTTAAAAAATCATGCATTAATGATCACAAAACACTAGATTGAATTATCATGTTAAAGAGCTAATTATTGGCTGTTATTTTCACTGTAAAACTTCCAATAATGACAATCATTAAATATGTAACAAATCAACTGTTAAATGTATGCAAACCATACGGCTACGTAACTGCAATTTGCCATAGTTTTGTGTTAATTACTAGGTATTTTTTTAATTGCTCAGTGTTGATTAGCAAGGAAATATCAATTTGTAGACAAATATAGAGTATTATGAATAGGACAATATTTGCACTTAGTAAAGTACAACTATTTCACTGAGAAATGATATTCTGAATCAATTGGGTGGTTGTGTTTTGGTAAAAATGAATTGTAAAAATGCCGCTATCCCCCCATTATTAGCAATATAAATCTTGTTGATCATTATTATTAGTTATTATTAGCTATTAGGAGTAGTAAATATGACGCTTAAATCTATTATAAAACCCATTTTTTTATCAGCAGTATTAGTAACCTCAACGCTTAGCTTAACGGGTTGTGGTTATAATAACCTACAAGCTCAAGATGAGCAGGTGACAGCCTCCTGGTCAGAAGTGGTCAACCAATATCAGCGTCGTGATGATCTAGTGCCTAACTTGGTTAAAGTAGTGAAGCAGTATGCTGATCAAGAGCAAGAAGTCTTTACTCAAGTAGCGTCGGCACGTTCGCAAGCTGGTGGTATTACTATTACTCCAGAATTGTTGAATGATCCGCAGGCGATGGAACGCTATGCTGCAGCACAGCAACAGATGACTGGTGCTTTATCACGCTTAATGGCAGTATCTGAGCGTTATCCTGAACTAAAGTCAGATGCTTTATTCCAAGATTTACAAGCGCAATTAGAAGGTACAGAGAACCGTATCACTGTGGCACGTAATCGTTATATCCAAGAAGTGCAAGGCTATAATACTACTGTGCGTCAGTTCCCAACCAATATCACTGCTAAAGTATTCGGTATGAGTGCTAAGCCTAACTTTACAGTAGCTAATGAAGACGCTATTTCTAAAGCGCCAAGCGTTGATTTTGGCGAGTAGGTGTTAATCTGCATTACTGTTTTGAGTTAGTGCAGAGCACTATTTAGACTATAGCCTTATGCAGTAAACGAGCAGACAAGATGCTATTTTGTCTGCTCTATCTGTTAAGCGATTGATGGTAAGCACTAGTATGAGTTTATTGGTGTTAATAAATGCAGTGCTATATAACTTTAAGTAAAAATATTAGGTGGTAGAGAGCAGATGACTAATTCCAAAGCAATCGTAGCGGCCCTACTGTTGACGCTTAGCGCTACTAGTATCACTACGCTAAATGCTGCACCGAATGATGTTGCTGTTGCTGCCGCAGATAATCGCTCTAGCAGCAGTGGCATCAGTAGTGAGCAGAATCGTAGTGTTGAGGACTTAGTAGCTATCGCCAAAGCTGCTGAGAATAATGAGGCGCTCAATGATGCAGTACTAGGTAATGAGGCCATTAACGGCGCTTTATTAGGTAACGATGCTCTAAATCCTAACGGTGCTAGCGATACTAATAGCGCTAATAGCAGCACAGCGACTAAGCAAGCACCAGTGACCTCTAATGCAGCTAGTGTCGACGCTGATAAACTTATTCTTAATAATCCAGTCGTTGACCAAGCCAACATACTCAATCCGCAACAGAAACAACGCCTTGAGGCGCAACTGCAAGGTATCTATCGTCAAGGCCTAGCACAAGCGGCAGTAATCATCGTGCCTACCACTAATGGCATACCTATATTTGATTACTCGCTACAAGCGGCAGAAAAGTGGAAATTGGGCGAAGCTGATACTGATGATGGCCTATTAATAGTAGTTGCCGTTAATGATCGGGATATGTACATTCAGTCAGGTTATGGTTTGGAAGGTGTATTGCCTGATGGCGCACTGAACCGGATTATTCGTGAGGATATAACGCCTTACTTTAAGCCGGAAAATGGTAGTAGATATTTCGATGGTTTGAGTAATGGTATTAGCCTTATTGAAGAACGTCTAAAAGCAGACCCCGCAATTTTGGCGCAAGCAGATGCGCAAGCGGCAGCACGCAGTCAAGGTCAAAACGATATTGGTGATAGTCCCTCTCCAGTATTCTTATTTATTATGGCCCTAGTCTTTGGTAGCTTTATCACCAGTATCTTTGGTCGTATTTTGGGCTCCATTTTGACCGCTGGCGGGTTTTTTGTCGGTTCCTTAGCCTTAGGTGGTGGTTTGTTTATGACTATCATTATGGCAGTGTTTTTATGGCTATTCTTGATAGCTCGTGGCGGCGGTGGCGGTGGTGGTCGCGGCGGACGAGGTGGTGGTGGGATGATATTCCTGCCAGGAGGAGGCTTCGGCGGTGGCGGTTCTAGTGGAGGCTTTGGTGGTGGTGGCTTCGGCGGCGGCGGTTTCGGCGGCGGTGGCGGCGGCTTTGGTGGCGGTGGAGCCGGCGGCTCTTGGTAATAGTAATTTTTGATTAATATAGCAATTTGCTTTTATTTTAAGGAATACCCAATGGGATCACTACACACCGAGCTTACAAAGCCCAGTTTTGCACGTTGGTGGCGTCAAGTGTTGTTCGTTCCGCTACTACATAGTAAGTGGATTAATACTGAAACTATACAGATGCTGACGGCCAAAGTTACTCAAGCTGAGGTCGGTCATCGAGGTGAAGTGTTCTTAGTCATAGAAAACCACTTGCCGATTAGTAGTGCCTATTATAGTAGCGGCCATGATCGTGCTATTGAGTTGTTTAGTCGTTGCCGAGTTTGGGACACTGAAGAGAATACTGGGGTATTAATCTATGTCAATGTCTGCGAGCATTATTTGCATATTGTCGCTGATCGTGGCATTAATTCCCATGTGAGCCCGACGGTATGGCAAGCTATGACTGACAAAGCAGTAGCAGGTATCGCTAATCAAAAGACAGCAGAGAGTTTGACTGAGTTGTTGGATGAAGTGGGACAGTTACTGCGTCAGTATTACCATTTAGAAGATGATCCAGCAGGTAATGAGCTGTCTGATACGGTATTGTTTATAAAATAAAGCGTATCTTCTATAGCGCCTATTACTTATAGCTGCTCCTAACTGAGTTTTGCCTTACTGGGCCATAGCGCACTTATTACTAAGATTTTTAACGGATTATAAAAACTGGATTCCTATGATTGAGCTCATTAAAAGACTACCAAAAGCAGAATTGCACTTACATATAGAAGGATCGCTTGAGCCTGAATTGATGTTTAGACTCTCTAAAAAGAACCATATAGACATCCCCTATAATAGTATTGAAGATGTGCGCGAAGCCTATAATTTCACTAATTTACAGACTTTCCTAGATATCTACTATGCTGGGGCAAAAGTGCTAATTACTGAAGATGACTTTTATGATTTAACTTGGGAATACATCTTGAAGTGTGTTGAAAATAATATTATCCATACGGAAATATTTTTTGATCCACAGACTCATACTGACAGAGGCATAGCTTTCGAGACAGTCATCACTGGAATCAGCAATGCTTTAGCCGATGCTAAAGAAAAGTATGGCATTACCTCTTGTATTATCATGTGCTTTTTACGGCATCTATCACAGGAAGAGGCTTTGGCAACTCTAGAGCAATCTTTAGCCTTTAAACACCATATTGTCGGTGTAGGTCTTGATTCATCAGAATTAAATAACCCTCCATCAAAATTCATAGAAGTGTTTAGCAGAGCCAAGCAAGAGGGTTTTAAATTAGTCGCTCACGCTGGGGAAGAAGCGGATTTTTCTTATATTTATGAAGCGTTGGATCTGTTAGAAATTGAGAGAATAGATCATGGCGTGCAGTCTATAAAAAGCCCAGCACTATTGAAGCGTTTAAAAGAAGAGCAAATACCGCTTACGGTATGCCCGAACTCTAATATCGAACTCAAAGTATTCGACAGTTACCAACAGCATAATATAAAACAGCTGCTAGATTATGGCTTGAATGTCAGCGTGAATTCAGATGATCCAGCCTACTTTAAAGGTTATATCAATCAAAACTTTATCAACCTTTATGAGAATATTGATCTATCAGCAGCAGATATTATTACCTTAGTAAAAAACTCTTTTAGATCGGCTTTTATAGATGATGAGTTAAAGCAAGCCTATTTAGCTAGAGTTGATGAGGCGGTATAAGTTCTCATATCAACATAGTTTAAACTGACTTATTATTTTATGAGCTCTTGTACTAGCAATGGTAGTACTACCCCAGCCTTTTGCGCTAAAGTGATATCGACTAAGGTATTGGCGGTAGGGTTGGGGTTTATCTCGATAATTTTAGCACCGTTTTGCTTGGCCAATTGCGCAAGACCAGCGGCAGGGTAGACTAAGCTTGAAGTACCAATGCTAATAAAGACCTCACAGTTAGCGGCGGCTTGTTCTGCTATTCGCCATGACTCGGCTGGCAAAGACTCACCGAACCAAACAATATCAGGCCTAATATAACCACCACAATGACTACAAGTGAGTAGCTCGTTACTATACCTGATAGTAGCGTTAGGGCTTTTGGCTGTTTCAGTAGACTGCGATTGAGGGTTATAAGGGGCGGCGCATTGACTACAGCGATTGCGCCAAAGGTGCCCATGCAAATGAGTCACTGCAGTGCTGGATTGATAAGAGTGCTTGGCTGGTTGCTGACTAAGCGCTTGTTCATGCAAGTCATCTACATTTTGGGTAATCAAAGTCAGTTGCTGTGCTTGAGCTTGTTGCCATTGAGCAAGGGCTATGTGAGCAGGGTTTGGCACTTTATCTTGTACTAGCTGACGACGCCATTGATACCAAGACCAAACTAGCTGCGGATCTTTGGTGAATGCGCTAGGACTAGCCAAGTCTTCGGCACGATATTGCTCCCATAATCCAGTTTGCTTGTCACGGAAAGTTGGAATACCGCTTTCAGCTGAAATTCCAGCTCCTGTCAGTATACAGATACGAGAAGATTGAGCTAACAATTGAGTAGCTTGATGTAGTTGAACCGCTAGTTCTGCTAACATAGGATTACCTTAGCTAATAATGGATGCATAGTTATGATAGATGGAATTTGGTGGCTTGTCATATTATTAGCAGTTGTTGCGGCTTTATGGTTATTAGCAAAGTCACGTAGCAACGAGAAGCCTAATAATAAGAGTAAACCAAGCAATTTGGCCACGAGTGCGACTTTACCCAATAATGATGCGCTACAAAAAACTTTAAAATTAATCAAGCAGCACTTCCCTGATTATCGAGTAGCTCGTAAAGGCAGTCATTTATTGATCAGTAAGCAGGGGGTGAAGATCGCTATGATTACTATTGATAAAAAGATAGCTGTTGGTCAGCGTCGTTTAGGTGAGGTGCCAGTGATGAATTATCATCGAGTGCCTAACCGTACGCAAATCGCTATAAGTTTGCAGCATATGGACTGAATAGGGATGGATTAACTAGCTAGTTAGATTAAAAAGTTATCTATAATCATCCCTGACAAAAACTACTGCAAATAGCGTAAAGCTTACTATTATCTTAATGCTAGTGCCTAAACTATAGTTTTTATTAAAAACGTAGCCCTGCTACGGTCGATTTATTATTAGACTACAACGACTCTTATGGGTTTTTGACGTCAGTCATCGCAAACTAGACAGTCCGTATGTCGATTAACAGCGCTCTTGGCAGGGACTTTATCCTTACCTCGCCAAAATCCCTCCCATCCATACCGCCTTATTAACCTATTAACCTATTAACCTATTAACCTATTAATAGTACAGCGAGCAACGCATACCCCCTCAATTTCTATCTGTTACTAGATTTTTTGCACACCAGAATGGCACTTGCTATTCTGCCATATAAGTCTCCCACTATGGTGTAACGGATCAAAACACCAAAAGGGTGCTGACTCTAGATTTAGGATAAGCACTGTTTTTTTTCTGCTATAAAACTCACTCACTACTTAGGTGTATCTATCAGAATATAAGCCAGTATATTTTTTAGAATTTGTCCAGTCTTGATATTAATTCAAGCTAGTCAAAGACAGTATGACTAACAACTTAATCAAGTTTTCCATGATATTGCTTACCTACCACGGTGCAAAAGGTAGAAAGCTCCGATATTAGAGTCTTCGAGTCGTTAAGTTTTGTAATCTATTTTTAGTTGCCATAAACACGATTAAGCCCTATAAGCGCGATTAGCAATATTCGGTAAAATCGATAAGCTTTATAAATCAACAGTTTATTCTAAGCCCTTATAGCACGGCTGGTTGCATCAAAAAACATCTAGTATTTTTAATAAATATCCTGCCTAGCTGTAAGTGATTTAAAACGTTAATTAAGCGTTGTTGATCTATTATTAACCTGCGACAATAGAGAAACAAACCAACAAAAAGACCAACTAAAAAACGCATAAAGAACAAAAAAATTTATATCACTACAAACTTAAGGCTTTCTTGAATCATAACAAGGTGACAAAAAACACTCATTAGCAGCTTGAGTTACTAATCTCCCTACCAAGACTCTCCGGATAGTTCAATCATCATTACTTTTATTTTCCTCAAGGAAGAAAGATGAAGCTACAAGCACTAAAACAGATGCTTATTTATAAAGTCATGGTGCTGGGGTTATTGTTAAAAATACCTGTATCGGCGTCAGCAATAGATATTGCAGCCATTAAAAGCTCAGCAGAGCATGGGGACATATCCGCTCAGTTTAATCTGGGCTTAATGTACGATAGCGGTGAAGGGGTGCGTAGAAGCTCTACGATGGCAGCGAAGTGGTATAGAAAAGCGGCTAATCAAGGACACATCGATTCTCAGTCTAATCTTGGATTAATCTACGAATCGGGTAGAGGAACAGTAAGGAATTCTGTTACTGCAGCGAAGTGGTATAAAAAAGCCGCTGAGCAAGGCCATGCTGATTCTCAGTCTAGTCTTGGAGTAATGTATGATACTGGCAGAGGGGTTTTACAAGATTTCGTTACAGCAGCGAAGTGGTATAGGAAGGCTGCTGAGCAAGGCCATATCGACTCCCAATCTAATCTCGGGTATATGTACGATAATGGTAGAGGGGTTTTGCAAAATTCCGCTACGGCCGCGAAGTGGTATAGGAAAGCTGCTGAGCAAGGCCATGCTAACTCTCAGTCTAGTCTAGGTGTAATGTATGATGATGGCAGAGGGGTTTTGCAAAATTTCGTCACAGCAGCGAAATGGTATACAAAAGCTGCTGACCAAGGCCATATCAATTCTCAGTCTACTCTTGGGATAATGTATGATAATGGCAGAGGGGTTTTACAAAATTTTGTTACAGCAGCAAAGTGGTATCAAAAAGCTGCCGACAAAGGGCATGCTAATTCCCAATATAATTTAGGATTAAGTTACGAGAAAGGCTTAGGGGTGGTTCAGGATCCGGCTACAGCCGCAAAATGGTATCGAAAAGCTGCCGATCAAGGACATTCCAACTCGCAGTATAGTCTGGGGTTAAGTTACGAGAAAGGTTTAGGCGTTCGTCATAGCTACGTTGAGGCCAAAGAATGGTTTGGCAAATCGTGTGATAGTGGCAATCAGAATGGCTGTGATAAGTTTCAGACGTTAAATGGCTAAGTCGCTACAGTCATAGCAGGTAAGAATGAGGGGGTAGTACAAAGATTGGTGCGCTCGGCGGGAGTCAATCATATCGACGTAAACCTTGTTATATAAAGGTTATAGGTTTTCGATAAAATATTTTAACAACAATTTTAACAACATATGAGCGATGCTATTTTTTATATAGGTATTTACATGCATAAATGAGCAAAAGGCTCAGTAGCTGTAACCAATGAGCCTTTCTATTTGGGCCCCTAAGCGCAATTTAGGGGAACAACGTAGGCGAATTTTAACATGCATTTGAATGGATTCATACTGTGTGCTTACCCTTCACCATCATGGTGAAGGTATGATATTAGAAGGTGGCCATAAGTTCAATTGGCTTAATCATTGGAAAAGATTGAGCAACTGCTGGCAAGTATTTTCTTTTTCTTGGAATTCAAATCTAGCCAAGTTTTTGTTATACGCTTATCTAGCTTTATCTAGCGTTATCTAGTATGTGTAAAAACCTTAAATATCAACTGTAAACAGTTGCCGAAAAGTTGCCAATCGTTTACAGTTGAGTAAATATTACCCTGGTAATTGGTCATGAGACACTTAGCGATTATTGGTTTATTTCTGGCTGTTGTTGGATGTGGCGGTGGCTATGATGATATTGATGCCATGAGAGATGCTACTACAGGCTCTACTGGCGTCGTTGGTGGGACCAATGGCTCTAACAGTGGTAATACAACCAAATGCTATGAACCTAATGTGCTGAATGCTACTGGGACACGTGTTATCGATGGTGATACGGTGGAGGTTACTCAAGTATCAGGACAAAGCGAGCGTGTACGTTTACTAGGTATTGATGCGCCAGAATCGGCACAAGAGTACGGAACAGAAAGCACTACTGCCTTATCTCAGTGTGTAAGTAATGCGATTGTTACTATTGAGTGGGCTGAAAGAGATAGATACGATCGCCTGCTTGGTAAGGTCATTGCCAATAGTATTGACTGCAACCTCAACCAACTACAGAAGGGTGCAGCTTGGCATTACAAGGAATATCAAAGTAGTCAGACACCTTACGATCGCATTGAGTATGCCAACGCTGAGATTGTGGCGCGATTAAATGGTAGGGGCTTATGGGCAAATCGATACCCTATAAAGCCATCCGATTATCGAAGCGGTAAAAACAGCTCTGACCTCAATTTTAATAATGATCGCTTGCCATCAAAAGGTGCTAACAAGTGCTATAGCAAACCTAGTGCAGGCACGTCTAATGGTTCTGGCACTATTATTCCATTGCCACCTACTGGTGCCATCTGTAGCAACTTTATCAAGAAAACCTGTAGTCAGATAACAACATGCGTAGAAGCACAGCAGCAACTTGCCTGCGGTAATATGCAGATTGATGGCGATAAGGACGGAGTACCATGCGAATCGATATGTCCAGGTGGTTAATCAGCTTAGCAGCAGCTCTATCCATAGCTGCATGCACATCCGCACAAGATAATAGCCATAGCACTGACTTTGTGACGGTAAATGAAAGTGATTGGTATGGCGAACACTATACGGCCTACCCATTTACCGTATCAGGCGAGATAGTATGCATTATTCACCCAGAGTATGGACCTTCTGTATATTTTTATCCTGTTGAATTTACCGACGAGTCTTACATTGGTACGCCACTCAATAAGGCTGCGGCTAAATCTCTGAAGCAGGCAGATATGACTCCAAACGTGCTATATAGCATCAAGCAAGGTGCTGACTTGAGTGAGGCTAGAGAGGTTGGATTGAAGGTGTGTGATGGTTTTCAAGATAAAATTGAGAATAGTTATTAGATTGAAAATATAAAAACCTTTTACACTGTAAGTTACTACCATGCACTCATATGCATATGAATTTTACAAGTATTTAGAATTCCACCATTTATTATAAGGAATAAAATGAAAGAGAGTATAACAAAGCATAAAACCATTCGATATAAGAGTGTTGATTTACGTGGAACGAAGACGCTAAACGACTACCTTAAAGAAGTGACTTTAGATAAAACATCAGCTTTTTTTAGAGTGAAAAACCGTCAACAATCAGTATCATCTAACTCTGATGACTATATATTCATTAACCATATAAGTGAATATAAAAATATGGTGTATGGTGAGCTAGTTATTATTGAGATAGGAAAATCTCAACAGATGATAAATATTGATGACGATGCAAGTGAGTATCAAATGAAGGCTTTCTTCACCTCTGACCTTCCTAATGATCTGGAAGATAAAGCGTTAAAGAGAGAGTTCGTCGAATCAGTATTATACTTTGGGGTTATTGATAATCATGTAGCTGTTATTCAATCTAGGGCCTTAACCTCTAAAATACTAGAGTCCTATTTAGACTGGCTTTTAGGAGAGGCTTCTGAGGCAATGTCTGATGATTATGCCGTTATCTTAAAAGACACTGCTAACTTAAAAATACAAGAGAAACTTGCTTCTACACCGACGAAAAAGCTTATAATTGGTGCAGTAATTGAGGCTGAAGAAACTCAAGATAGCAGCGATATTGCTAAGACGACCTTTAGTATTTCTGATAAGTTTGTTCAGGTATTTAAAGCTCTTCTCCAGGAGGACTTCTCCGGACTCAAGCTTCATGATGGCTTGGAAGATGCAAACTTAAGAATGAAACTTGAAATGACCTATGATAGAAAGACCTCAGAATGTGGACAGTCGGTCATCGACAGCGTGGCTTCAGCTTTACGACATTCTGATGATTACAAGATAGAGCTGACCGATGGGACTACCATTACTGCAGACGAACTTAAACTGTCAGGTACAATACCTATGCAAATCATCAAAGGAAATGTTTATACAAGTGGTTTAAAATCACAGATACATTCTTGGTTGATAGAAAATGTTGACTTTAGCTCATAACAAACAGTCTAAGAACGACGGTTTCAATCCGCACAACTCATTCCGATTGACTGTCTTATTATTATCAATACTGACATTTATCAGTGTTGTTGCATCCTGCTTTTTCAATTTTCCGGTCTCTAGCCCTAAACTTTATCTATTAGCTCTTATGTTATTTCCTATGTCCCATTTGTTCAATACATATAACTCAATATTGCAGGTTAGGATCGCAAAGGGATTAACTACCAAAGAGATACATCGATTAACTTATATTATTAATAGACGCACAGATAGCTTGTTCAAGATAATGCTGCTATATCTAGGTATTATTTGTCTGATAGCAACTCTCAGTGTCACTAATGTAATAGATCCTCTATTGACACTTATGTTATCAATAACAATTATTGTGGTATCTCTCGTGGACACGGCTTTAGCGTGGACAGCTATTAAAGAGATAAGAGATGTAGAATGTAAGCTTCATATTAGAGTTAACAGAGATGAAGCACGGGCGAAAATTAAGAAGCAAGCTAATTCCGCTTCAGAAGAAGATTAAAGCATTATCCTTTTGCTAAATAATATCATTCCTATAATTACCTTTTAAAATATATAACCCACCGTGAGGTGGGTTTTTTATTGTTCAATACAATTGTCTTCTAACCCAACTGGGTAGATGGCCAGACCGGTAGTCACTTATCCAAGTCGATAACCATACAATAGCTGCAGCAACTAATGAACCCAATGCCAGTAATAAAAGTCCTTGTGCTATGTGTTTGGACATTAATATCAGTGGGCTAACTTCATTGGCTTTATACAACCAAAAACTAAGGAAAAGAAACCACATTGATAGCGATATTAAAATTATTGCATAAGCTCCACCGCGAATACCATACATTATGAACGAATATAATTTTTCTAGCATACTGTCAAAAACCTCCTTAGTTAATTAGCTACAAACCTTCTTAGACTGACTAATCTTACCGTTATTACAAACAAACTTACCGTCCTTGCAATGCGATACACCGCCCATACTTTTAGAGCAAGGATAGTTCTGAGCATTCGCCTGTACGACTGGCGCCATCATAAACATAGAGATAAGAAGTGCTGACCATATTTTCATAAGCTATTACCTCAATAATCAGATACATGAAGTTCGACCATAGCACTGCAAACCACCTCTATCAACAATAATTTAACTTATGTTTATCATTATTGAATCCTGATCATATCAAGCCTATGCAACCCGCCATTGAATGGTTTTTTTGTCTTAGATATCGAGCCCTTATTATTAATTTATGAAAGTAAATAACTGGTAATTATACTGTTGCAAGTTGATTACTTGCATTGTAATATATGAAATATTGGTTAATATAATAGGTGATTATAATGGGTAGAGAAAAAGGTGGTATAGCGGTAGCTAATAAAATGACAGCGGCTCAAAGAAGAGAAAGGGCAATGAAAGGTGTAGAGGCTCGAAAGTTGCGCAGCTCTCTGAACAAAGTGATATACAAAGGTGAGCTGAACATCGGAAATATGAGCATGCCTTGTTATATTTTAGATGATGGGCGACGAATTATTAGCGAGCATGGAATACAAAATAATTTTGGAACGACTGGTGGTAAAGGTCGAAGAATAAGGAGCGAATTAGAAAAAAACACAGGGGTACCTGTACCTCTTTTCTTAGCGTCAAAAGCCCTTGAGCCTTTTATTCAAGAGGTTTTTGAGGATGGGTACCTTGAAACCATTCAATACGTTGTAAACGACACGGTGAACACTGGGTTTGATGCTACTATCTTACCAAAAGTTTGTGAGGTATGGTTGAAAGCTAAAGATGCTGGTGCACTTCAACCTAGTCAATTGGCTAGAGCAAAAAAAGCTGAAATACTTATGCGAGGTTTGGCTCATATAGGTATCGTAGCTCTAGTTGATGAAGCTACAGGGTATCAAGATGCTCGATCAAAAGATGCACTAGCTAAAATTTTTGAAGAGTTTGTAGCAAAGGAGCTACAACCTTGGATTAAAACTTTCCCTGACGAATATTATAAGCAGTTATTTAGATTGTATGGCTACGATTATCCAAACCCAAAACAAAAGAATTTTAGACCTCAGTTTTTTGGCAAAGTCACTAACAAAGTTATTTATAAGAAGTTGGCCCCAGAGATACTTCCTGAATTGAAGAAGCAAGCTAACAAGTTGGGGAAAAAAAGCACTAAGTTGCATCAAACACTTACTAATGATGTTGGGCATCCTAAACTCAGAGAGCATCTAGCTTCTATCGTGACTTTAATGAAGCTTTCTAAAGACAAGAATGATTTTTTTGAAAAAGTCGATCTTATTCATCCTGATTTTAATGAAAACTATATCTTGGATTTCGATGAATAATATAGTACTACTACTCCACTGGGCATTGAGCGGGTTTCTATTTTCCACTAAATGGCTGGCAAGAATACCGCTCGACATCATGTCGAACCCTACTATTCAAAATTGGACAGTGCTATCAACTCGCCAGCCTTGCTCAGATTTGAGCAGGGCATTCCCCATTGATACCTGACGCCCTCAATTTGAGGACGTGCAAGGAATGCTACCTAAAGTTGATATCTGTTATCGGCTCGCCGGCCTCCCCAAAGTTGGGGAAGGGTGGCATTCCAAATGCGACCCCTGCTATACATCCAACCTCAATTTGAGGGTGGATAGTCACACTGCCCAAAACTGGGCAATAGCAATAACCCATCGTAATTATCCAATCCTCAGTGAGGAGTGTACCTAATCAAGATACGCCCAGAACTGGACCCGTCTATTTACCTATGCATTACGCTACTACCGTTGGTGGAAACGTATTCTGAATTTCACATTCTGGATTGTTAAGGGTATGCTGATTTTTAGCACACCCTATCAATAAAGGTGCTAAATAAGCTGACACCAATGGGGCGGACGTTTGCTTATAGATAGGTGTCGTAATATCTATGACACCTCTATGATTTTAATCATCAGCGATGCGCCCAAATTAGAGCAGACCTTGCCAGCCTTATTCATAGCATAACTGCCAGTGGCGAATATGGTAATTAACCCCAATTCGGGATAAGCGAGAAAGAAGTAAAAAAAGAAGTCCAAATCCGCTAAAGTAAGTTTACCAAGACAAACGATAGCGAAAAGAGGACTTCTTACATGGACAACCTAACCGAACTTTACT
>NZ_JAGYWV010000014.1:0-69484 GCF_019279065.1 Psychrobacter sp. BF1 | reverse complement strand
ACTCATGTCTTTGCTTTTGACACTTTTAATCACTTGTGCTCGAAAATCTGCTGAATAGGTCATTTGTTATTCTGCCATTTCGTTTGTTTTAAAACGATTGTATCTTATTTAAAAAGAACTGACTATAGATAAAGAAGATGCCGATGGCCGCTTTGCTGAACCAAAATTCAAAGAGCAAATGCATGAAGTCCGTAAAATGTTTTTGGATATTCGTCGCTATGAAAATAAAGATGAGCCACATTGGCTAGTTGAGCAAGTATATTTAAATATGGGTGCATTATTACTGGGTGCCGCAACTTTAGGTATCGACTCAGTACCCATGGAAGGCGTTGATTTAAAGGCTCTTGATGAAGAATTTGATTTGCGTACTAAGGGCTATTCGGCATTAGCCGTTGTGTCACTAGGTTACCGTACTGAAAATGACTTCAATGCTCTACTGCCAAAATCACGTTTGAGCGAAGAGACTATCATCACTATGGCTTAAATCAGCTTAATTAGTGACTATAAAAACCCCCTAAATAATTATTATCTAGGGGGTTTTTATTATAGCCGATAGCGTTAAAGAACCTTGATGGCAACCTGCTTTTATAAATAAGTTTATTATAATATCTTTAGAACAGACTTATCATTTTTATAAAGATTTTACAGGTTGATATCTTTAAGATTGATACCTTTAAGGTTGATAGCTTCAGTGCTTTAGCAATGACAGCTCGTTTTGCCCTGTAGCGCTAATTGACCATGGGTAGATCTTGCCGTTTTAGACCTATGGTTCTCAATGCTCCCTTATTATCGACCTCTTTGATTACCAGCGACCATTCATCATTGACTGCCACCGTGTCGCCTGGAATAGGAGCGATCTCTAGATTTGCTGTCACATATTGAGCGACGGTCTGTTGCCACATGTTGGTTGAGGGGTTAGCAGCATTGGGTCGAAGGGTAGTAACAAGCGAGTCTGATTCCATTACACCGGTAAAAAAAGGCAAGTCTCCCAGCTTAACACTAGGGGATAGCAGCCAATCACCATAAAAATCATCAATAGCTCGACGATCTAATTTTGTATCATTAAAGATTTGCGCAATTTGGCTGGCATGATTACTTTGCATAGCGTACCAAACATTGTCACCGAATTTCAGCTGAGTATCTTCTTTGACAGGGACCAATTTTTGCCCCCGTACTAAGGCAAAGACGTTGATCTCATCAGGGCTGACTCGGCTAGATATTACCTTAGGGTGGCGTCCGATAGCGAACGCACCTGGCTTCACTTCAAACTCGTATAAAGTGATACTGGCTTTATCAGATACCCAAACCTCATGTTCTTCTTTCGGCTCATTATTGGCAGGAATGCGCACTTTGAATAAAGTGGCCATAAATGGGATGGTAGTCCCTTGTAGTATTAACGATAGCACTACCACCCCAAAGGCGATATCGAATAACATAAAAGCACTATCGATCCTTGCCATTACTGGGAGAATAGCCAAGGTGATCGGAACCGCACCACGTAAACCTACCCAAGAAATAAAGCCGATTTCTCTGTCTTTGAACTTAAAAGGTTTGACGCTAGTATAAACAGCGATAGGGCGGGCAACCAAAATCATAAAGGCCACAATCGCTACTGAATAGTACCAAACATTGATAACGTTAGAAGGGGTGACGAGCAAGCCGAGCACTACAAAAAGCACCGCTTGCGATAACCAAGCAAAGCTATCCATCACCCGTAGCACATGCTCAGTTGAGTGGGCTTTATGATTGCCGATAATGACCCCAGACAAATATATAGCCAAAAAGCCACTGCCGCCTATCAGGTTGGTCGCAGCGAATACCGATAGCCCGGCCGACATTATTAAAATGGCATACATACCTTCGGGCAAATGCAGCTTAGGTAATAGCTTAGATAATAAAAATCCTGCCAGTAAGCCCACTATCAAGCCAAAGCCTAACTGCTGTAATAGTAATAGTAAGAACCCAAACACCGTTTGACCAGCAGGATCGAGATTGAGGGCAATCAAGCCAGTAACTAACAAGATGGCGAAGGGGTCGTTGGCGCCAGACTCTAATTCAAGCGTCGCTTGGACTCGATCGTTGAGCTTGACGCCGCCATTACGTAATAGAGAAAAAACCGCAGCAGCATCCGTTGAGCCTACGATAGCGGCCATTAGTAGGCCAACTCGCCAATCGACGTTCAGTAGCCAAGTGACAAACACACCCAACACTAATACAGTGATCAACACGCCCCAAGTAGCTAACACTACCGCAGGCTTGAGACCAACTCGAAAGGATTGAAAAGAGGTGCGCAGGCCACCGTCCAACAGGATGCAGGCTAATGCCGCTTGTCCAATAAAGTTGGCAAGAGCATATTCTGCGAAATGAATACCTAAAATACCATCTTCGCCTGCTAGCATGCCTACTACCAAGAACAATAGTAATAAGGGGACGCCTAAACGTGCTGATAAAGTGCTGGCCATGATGCTAGCGAAGATTAATAATGCACCTACTAAGTACAGGATATTGAGGGTATCCATGTTTTTTAAGCCCTATTAGTGAAAAGTGTTGACGCTGATAATATGAGCGCTGATTATAGTCCCAGAGTTCTTGTGCAGTATTAGCTGGCATAAGTTGGCTAACGACTAGCTCGCTTGCCTATTTGCCTGACTATCCGATTAATAGCCCTTAGCATACTACCTTTATTACCTCACTCAGGTTTAACTAGATTGTGGTGAAAACAATAAATAGATAAGCGCACTAAGGTTATCTTTTAATCGACAGCAAAAACTGCTTATAAGTCAGATTTTCACTGATTAACCAGCACTAGGGCCTGCTAATAATAGTTTAATCATTTGATCTAAAAACTCCGCAACTTGCTTATGTAGGTTTTGTCGATAGGACCAATGATGTTGCACATCATAACTGGCTTCATCCACTAACAGTATTCTCATTAGCCCCATCGCTTCATAGCGTTTCGCTAAATCATTGGGCAAATAGCCCACATGATGTCCGGCAAGGATAAGCTGTGCGGTCGCCTCCATATGATAAGTAGTAGCACTTAGAGTTCTTGGGCGAATATGGTTGATTTGATGATCTACACCATAGCCTCTTCTGACCCAAGGGTAGTCTTGTTCTAGCCTGTCAAAAGTTAACTGTTCTGCTTCACTAGCATTAGTTTGAGCAAATAGGTGATGTTTAGACCCACAGCAGACCACTTGTTTTTCGGTAAAGGCAGGCTTAAAAGTGAGGGCAGGGGGAAAACTACTAAAATAACCAACCCCGATGTCGCTCTCATTGTTAAGTAAATTCTCCAGCATACTCTCTGGGCTTTGCACATCAATAGAGAAATGTATTAATGGATTTTCTTCATAGCTAGCGGATAGACATTGTTGTAGGGCATCATAAAAAAATGTTGGCAACTGATCCGCTAGACATAGACGAATATGACCGCCACGCACTGAGTCCAGCTGCCGGATATAGTGTAGTTGATGCTCAAAACTAGCTACCGCATCGTGAAAGCTCAAACAAGCCTCATAAACCGCTATTCCATCTTCTGTCAACTCAAAGCCGCCACGACCTCGCAAACAAAGCGTCATCTTTAACCGATCCTCTAAGTGCGAAAGATGACCACTGATTACTGAGGTGGTGAGATTTAGTTGAGATTGGGCAGCGGTCACCCCCTGACACTCTACAATAGCCATAAAACTACGCAAGGTCTTGACATCTATCCTAATCAATTCATTAAACATTAGCTTTACCTCAACTAGATTATGTTACTTAGCAAGAGTTAGCAGTGATTAATACTGACTAACGCTATGACGCTAAAAATGCGCATTTACTTAGTGCGGCTTCAGTGTACCTGTGCAGCATTTAGCGATATAGAAATTTTCAGGAAGTTATTAACTTCTGGATATAAGTATTAAAATGCGATTACTACTGAATATCAGAAGTTTACTTCTGAACTTTAGCATGGTTTGACCGCAGTTATTTAGGTATTGTAAATGTATATCAGATATTTGCTTATTTTGATGAGCGTTAATGACTCCAATCACCCTAAAGGATATGAAAATGGAATTCAATCAACCGTTAAGTGGTAATGACATGCCAAGATTTGGTGGCTTTGCTTCTATGATGCGTCTACCTACTCAAGCTGACGCTCAAGGGCTAGATGTCGCTTTCGTTGGCGTTCCACTAGATATTGGGGCCTCAAACCGTAGTGGTGCAAGATTGGGTCCTAGACAAATCCGTGATGAGTCGCGCATGATTCGTCCTTACAATGTGGCTACACGCGCTGCCCCTTTTGAGTCATTGCAAGTCGCTGATATTGGCGACGTTCCTATCAATACTTTTAACTTACTAAAAAGCATCGATATCATTGAAAAGTTTTACTCAGAAAAAATTGTCAGCCATGGTGCCATACCTTTGACTTTAGGTGGTGATCACACTATTGCCTTACCTATTCTGCGAGCTTTAGCAAAGAAACATGGCCCTGTAGGGCTAGTGCATATCGACGCTCATGCTGATATTAATGATGATATGTTCGGTGAAAAAATTGCTCATGGTACGCCATTTCGTCGTGCTGTTGAAGAAAACCTAATTGATGGTAATCGGGTAGTGCAGATAGGTTTGCGTGGTACCGGTTATAGCGCTGAAGAATTTGATTGGTCCACTCAACAAGGCTTCCGTGTCGTACCTGCTGAAGAGTGCTGGTATAAATCATTGACGCCACTGATGGCAGAAGTTAGAGAAAAAGTGGGCGACGGTCCTGTCTATTTAAGCTTCGATATTGATGGAATTGATCCCGCCTTTGCTCCGGGTACAGGTACGGCGGAAATTGGGGGGCTCACTTCACCACAAGCGATAGAGATCATTCGTGGTATGCGTGGTCTTGACGTTGTTGGTTGTGACTTAGTTGAAGTCTCACCGCCTTATGACCCTTTTGGTAACACTTCAGTATTAGCAGCAAACTTGCTGTTTGAGATGCTGTGTATTTTGCCCGGTGTACGCTACGACGAAAAGGTTAAGGCTATTTATTAGTCAGTGTTGATTGGTGAATAAAGCTCATTTTTAACAGTAGCTCCTATAGCTCTAAGGAGCTACTCTTATGGCAACTACCTAACCCCCAATACATTATTTCAACTCTAAACGCTCAATGATTTCAAGGATGATTTACCATGCAATCGATGCAGGAAGCAACGTCAATAGTCACTACGGCAACCAATAATTCGGCAGTTTTGCCTTCAATAACTTGTGGAGAGCTATTGGTAGAGTGGTTGGAGTATTATGGGGTAGAGACGGTATTCGGTATTCCGGGCGTGCATACTGTAGAGCTTTATCGCGGCCTGCCAAATACCAACATTCGCCATGTGACGCCGCGCCATGAGCAAGGGGCCGGATTTATGGCTGATGGCTATTACCGTGCTTCTGGCAAAATTGGGGTTTGTTTTATTATTACTGGCCCCGGAATGACCAATATTATGACCGCCATGGCGCAAGCTGCTGCTGACTCTATACCGATGCTAGTGATCTCTAGCGTGAATAAAATCGGTAATACTGGTAGTGGTGAAGGGCATTTGCACGAATTGCATGATCAGCAAGGAATGGTCAGTAAAGTGGCGCTAGCTAGTAAGACCATCTGGCAGCCGGAGTCACTACCGAAAGTTATCGCCGAAGCCTTTGCTTTATTCAACGGCGCGCGTCCTGGCCCCGTGCATATTCAGTTGCCTATCGATATCATCACTGCTGATGCTAGCCATGTTGCTAAGCCTCCTAAAGCCTCTGACACATCTGCAAATAGTCATGCTAGTGCAAATACTAGATTGCCAGCGCAAGTTAGGCGACCTTTGCCGCATCCTAGCCAACTCGATGCCATCATTGACTGTCTAAAAACGGCAAAGAATCCAGTAGTGTTGTACGGCGGCGGCTGCAGTGGGGTAGATAGTGACGCGCAAAAACTTGCGGAACTCATCGATGCACCGACATTCTTGACGGTAAATGCTAAAGGTCTATTGCCACCAGCTCATCCGTTAAGCTTAGGAAGTAATCAGTCTCTAGCGCCTAGTCGTGAGCTGATTGCTGCGGCTGATGTGGTATTAGCTATTGGTACTGAGCTTGGTGAGACGGACTACGATGTGGTGTTTGATGAAGGCTTCGCTATTAACGGCACTCTTATTCGTATTGACTGCGATGCTGGACAATTGCAGCGTCCCTTTAGAGCGGATATCGCGGTATTAGGTGATGCGCAAATGGCCATTAGTGGATTGTGTGAGCGCCTGCAGCAGCAAGGCTTAGCTAAAGGCCTAAATCATCAAGCTGAGCAACGTATTGAGCAAGTCAAACAAGCACTGATAGATCAAATGCCAGCCAGCTTTGCAGGTCAAAATGCGTTGCTCAAACTGATTAGAGATAACGTTAAAGATGTGATCATCGTCGGTGATTCCGCTCAGCCTGTCTATAGCGGTAATCATGGCTTTGAAGCGCTAGCTACTCGTAAGTGGTTTAATTCATCAACCGGCTTCGGCACTTTGGGTTACGGCTTGCCAGCTGCTATTGGAGCAAGATTGGCGACTAATGATCCAGTGATTAGTTTGATCGGTGATGGTGGGATTCAGTTTACTATAGCGGAGCTTATCTGCGCATCTGAATTAGAGTTACCCTTGATCGTATTATTGTGGAATAACCAAGGCTATGGCGAAATTCGCCGTTATATGCAAGAGCGCGGACTGCCGCTTATCGGTGTCAATATTAAAACCCCAAATTTTGAGCCTTTAGCAGCTGGCTTTGGCGCGGGCTATCGTAGAATCACTAGCCAACAGCAATTGATAGAGGCACTGCAAAAGGACTTAGCAGGGCAACAACCGTTTATTTATGAAGTCGATGAGGCTGATACTTTTATCGCTGAAATGGGTGAGTCATTTACCTATTTTAGCTAGCTATCGGTATGAGTGGTGCTGGCTATGCTTGTTATGCAAGTTGTGCCAGTTATATTGAACCCTAGTCGATCAAGGAAGAGCGTCTATAGTGTCCCATGCTAATCACTCGTCTCGCTTATTAATAGACCTCGCTGATATTGTTGGGCACAAAAATGTGCTCACAAAACCTAGCCAGCAGCAAGCCTATGCTAAAGGTATGGTGAATGAGTCTACACCGCCTCTATTGGCGGTCATCATTCCGCAATCTTTAGTGATGCTGTGGCGCGTTATCAATAGTTGCGCCGCAGCAGACGTTATTATTATTGCCCAAGCGGCGAACACTGGACTGACTGGGGGTTCTACTCCATTTGGTGACTATGATCGGCCAGTAGTAGTGATTTCTATGCAGTCTTTAAACGGTATTCATCTACTGAATAATGCTACAGAAGCTATTGCACTACCAGCGGCAACCTTGCAACAGTTAGAGACTATCTTAGCCCCGCTAGGCCGTGAGCCGCATTCCGTGCTGGGCTCTAGCTGTGTCGGAGCTTCTATTATCGGCGGTATTTGTAATAGCTCAGGTGGCATGCTAGTTCAGCGTGGTCCGGCTTATACTGAGATGGCGCTGTATGCTAGACGCAATGTTTCAGGTCAGTTTGAGCTTATCAATCATTTAGGGATAGAGCTTGGTGACGATCCAGAGCAGATACTAAATAGCCTACAGTTTGGCCAGTTTGAGCAGCCTAGTCGCTTTGATGAAAAAGTCGATGCTTCGTCGATAGATTCTCTATCAACTGCTACGCTGATAACGGATCGTTCAATAAGCAATAGAGCTAGTGCTAATCAGCATTATCAAACTGTGGTACGCGATTGTGATGCTGCGACTCCAGCAAGATATAATAATGATCCTAAAGGTCTATTCGAAGCTGCTGGCTCCGCTGGCAAGTTAATTGTGTTTGCAGTCAGGGTAGCGACATTTCCTAAAACCATTCAAGAGCAAACCTTCTATATATCTACTGACAGCGCTGATAGCCTAACTGCGTTACGGCAAGCTTGGTTAAAAAGTGAGATGCGTTTGCCAGTATTTGCGGAATATATGCATAAAGACTATAACGTCATCACTCTGCGTTACGGTCGTGATACTTGCCTGAGTATGCGTCAATTACCTGCTAGCAAGATAGGCGCTTTATATCGTTTGCAAGCGCAAGTAGGCTATTACTTAGAAAAGTGGCACTTGCCAAAGACTCTGCCAGATCGTCTGCTACAGCTAGCCTCAATATTTATGCCCGCCGCCCTTCCTAAGTTGTTCTCGCGCCAAGCACTAGCCTATAATTATCATTTAATCATTAAAGTAGCCGATGAACATGTCGAGGCAGCTCAGAGCTTTTTGCAGGCGCATATCCAACAACATCAAGGCCAGTTGCATGTTTGCACACCTAAACAGGGGCAAGCGTTATTGATATTCCGCAGCGCCGCAACAGCGGCTATGTTTCGTTATTATCACTTGCATCAAAATGACTTTGGTCAATTGCTATCAACAGACATTGCGCTACCTAGAAACGCCTTAGACTGGGATGAAGTGCTGCCTAAAAACTTACAAGGTCAAGTAAAACAGTGCTTTTATCTAGGTCACTTCTTTTGTCATGTGATGCATCAAGATTATCTGTTACAGCCTGATGTGGATGCAAAAGAGTTTAAGCAAGCCCTACTAGATTTTTATGATCAGCGCCATATTGAATACCCTGCTGAACATAACGTAGGCCATATTTATCGTGCTAAGTCAGCCTTAAGCTTTTTTTATAAAGATTTGGATCCGACCAATTCGCTCAATCCAGGAATTGGTCAAACAGTTAAAGGGAAAAATTGGCGGTCATCGCCTATCAAGGAGGAAGTAGATGACAAATCATGTTAATAAGTCGCAGCAGCCAGTGTTAGGGAATAGTGATGTTGATCCAAAAACACCGCAAGGCAAGCAGTGGCAAGGAGCTTTTTGGAAGTTTATATTATTCTCAGCTTTAGGTATTGCGCTATTTATCATCCCATTTCAGTGGGATGGCAAGATCACTATTTTATTAGGGGTTCTAACTGATACTCTACAAGCAGTTTTAGGGACTGCCGTTATTTATGTGGTATTAGCCATAGTGTCGATATCATCTGTAGGGGCGTTGGTAATGAAAGTCTTGCGACCTAATTTACCTGAGGGTTCTCTAATAAAAGGGATGTTCGATGTCGATTGGTTTTGGCTGGCAGCACGCCTTTTAGGAACCTCGTTTGCTTGGATGATCTTTTTACAGATAGGCCCTGAGTTTCTTATCAATCGTAATACTGGTGGGGTTATTTTTGAGGATTTGGTTCCAATTCTAATTCCATTATTTTTCTTTGCGATTTTGTCGCTACCGTTTTTGACTGATTTTGGTTTGATGGAGTTTTTGGGAACTTTAGCCAGCAAGGTATTTGTTAAGCTGTTTAAATTACCGGGACGCTCGGCAGTAGATGCTATGTCTTCTTGGTTTGGGGCAGCCTCTATTGGTCTACTCGTCACTATGCAAGAGTATGATAAAAGCTTTTATAGTTTGCGCGAAGCCGCCATTATTGCTACTACCTTTTCAGTAACCTCTATCGCCTTTACCTACGTAGTTGCTAAAACTATCGGCGTTGACAATAATTTCGTTTACTTTTATTTGACTGTATCATTGACTGGCTTTATAGCCGCTATCATTATGCCGCGCATACCGCCTTTATCTCTCAAGCCGGATACCTATCATTCTGGTAAAAGCTTGCTCGATGAAGAAATTCCAGCTCAATACAGTATGTATCAATGGGCGCTGAATCGAGCAGTAACCCGCGCGCACTCTATGCCAAGCTTAGCTAGCGTATTCAAAAACAGTCTAAAAAACTTGTTTGATATCTACTTTGGACTTATTCCGGTTATCTTCGCTATCGGGACTATTGGCCTGGGTTTGGCTGAATATACGCCAGTGTTCGATTGGCTAGCAACACCTTTAGTACCAGTGCTTGAGTTACTAAGGATTCCAGAAGCTGCAGAAGCTGCTCCTGCTATGATTATGGGCTTTGCCGATATGTATCTACCTGCATTGGTTGGTAAGAGTATTGAGAGCGAGATGACACGGTTTATCGTGGGTGCAGCTTCTATTACTCAGATTATTTATATGTCTGAGGTTGGCGCTCTAATCTTGAAATCGAATATTAAGCTCAATATTCTAGAGCTATTTATTATCTTTATTCTTCGTACCATTATTAGCTTAGTGGTTATTACCTCAGTAGCTCATCTACTGTATTAAGCACCCTGAACTATAGCCTTTACGCCAGCCGATTTGATGATATAACTACTAAAATCAAATCGGTTACTAGTATAGCTGCTGATTCTAATAACATCATTAAAGGTAGTAGCCAATTATGAATATGACTACAGATAGCTCTATAAGCAGAGAAGCAGCACTTAGCACCGTCAAAAATGAGCTAGTCTTAAATGCCGCTTACATAGATGGCGAGTGGGTGACGATAGCGCCATTAGCCGATGACAGCAACACCAATAGTAACAGTAACAACGATAATGATAGTAATAGTGATAATGGGCATTGCCTATATGATCCAAGTGTAGGGCAAGTCATTGCTAAGACACGATTATCTACTAAAGATCACGTAGAGGCTGCTGTTACGGCCGCTACTGCTGCCTTGGCTAGTTGGTCAAAAACCACAGTAAGCGAACGTGCCCGTTATTTGCATGCTATTGCTGATGCACTGGAGCAGCGATTCGACAAGGTAGTGGCCCTATCAGTTTTGAACAATGGCAAGCCTGTTGAAGAGGCAAAAATAGATGCTAGTGATGCTATTGCTAGCTATCGCTATTACGCCAACCTCATTGCTAAGCAAGAGACTTGGACTGAAGTCTCAACCACTGAATCCAGCGTGCGCCTACTAAAAACTTATGCACCTATTGGGATTTGTGCGCTTATTGTGCCTTGGAATTTCCCTATGGTGACTAGCGCTTGGAAGTTAGCGCCAGCCTTAGCAGCAGGCTGCACAGTCCTATTGAAGCCTTCTGAGGTCACTCTGCTACCAGAATTGATGTTAGGCAATATATTGTCGTCTATCGGCCTACCAAAAGGGGTAGTCAATATCTTGCCGGGCGCGGCTGAAGTAGGGGCGGCGATGACTAGCCATGCGTTGATCGATAAAATATCTTTCACTGGTAGTAATGCAATCGGTGAGAAGGTTATGACCCAAGCGGCAAAAGGCATAAAAGATATCAGTCTTGAGCTTGGTGGTAAGTCGGCTATCGTGGTACGCGCCGATGCCGACTTAGACTTGGCTTGTGAGCTTATCGTTGGCGGTATATTTACTAATGCTGGGCAAATATGTTCAGCCACCTCAAGGCTATTAGTACACTGCGACATAGCTGAGTCCCTATACCAAAAATTAAAAACTCATACCCAGACTATCAATATTGGTGACGGTTTTGCGGCTACTACGCAAATGGGCCCATTAGTTAGCCAGCAACATCTCAAGCAAGTGCATAACTACTTACAGATCGCTACTGAGGAAAATCTTGCTTGTCTTACTGGTGGTCAAGTATTGGATAGAGCAGGCTATTTTGTCAGTCCAACGATTTATACCAAAGTGCCAACAACCAGTCGCTTATGGACTGAGGAGATATTTGGGCCAGTGCTAGTTAGCACTACCTTTACAAATGATGCAGAGGCGTTACGCTTAGCCAATGATAGTAAGTTTGCTTTGGCGGCAACTATTGTTAGCGCCGATCAATCAAGCGCCTTAGAGATGGCCCTACAAATCAATGCGGGTCATTTTTGGATTAACGAGCAACAGATTGTACTGCCAGAAGCAGGATGGGGTGGCTTTAAGCAAAGTGGTATTGGTCGTGAGCTTGGCGAGGATGGACTAGCGGCTTATCAAAAAAGCAAGCATGTACTATTCGCTAAATAATAGCTTATTAGTAGACCTGTAGTGCTCACTGTTAATAGCTTTACTCTGTCAGTTGCTGTAGTTGCTGTAGCCATTAAATAAACAGCAAGCCACTTTATATGAGCTATAAAGTGGCTTGCTGTTTATTCGATAATCTAAATAGTCATAAAGTTGCATAAGTATTTATTAGCCATTGCGACTGTCGCCGATCGCTATTTATGATTTTATCGATAAAGTAATAGGGGCATCAGACGGGGGCAGGTTTTTTATAGGAATATAGGGTTAATATGACTAGTATAAATAAAAAAAGTTATTACCTTATCTTTTTGATTCCAGTGATATGGGGTTTAGGGTTTCCGATAACTCATAATGCAGTAAGCCAAGTAGATGCTGGGATTTATGCTTTTTTTAGATCATTCATCGCGCTGTTATTTATCACCCCTTTTGCCATAAAGTACTTATTGAAAATAGATAAGAAGCTAATAGTCGCAAGCTTGGCTTTTGGTCTTCTAATAGCGCTACAGTTCGTAGGTCAAAGTAACGCTTTAAGATTTTTACCTTCCTCTGCAACTGCTTTTATAATCTCTACTAATGCCATCATTCTCATCATATTTACCTCAGTGTTATACAAGAAAAAACCTGAAAAGATTGACGTATTTTCTATTTCTTTGGGGGTAGTAGGCGCTATTATTATTTTGAATCCTAAGTTTCAACAATTTAATATAGGCTATTGGTGGGCAGGCTTGTCCTCTCTGGCTATTGCTTTATCAATACTGTTAATCGGCTACTTGTCCTTTTTTAAAGACTCCTCAGAACCTAGTGCTAAGGTTGGTGATGGCTTACGCTTTATATTTTTCCAGTCACTATTTTGTGTTTTTTTTCTATCCTATTATCCGCTAAGCTTAGGAATACCAAATAACTTACCGATGCAGGTTTGGTTATCCATTCTGTATATGGGAGTGATTGCCACAGTAATAACTACTGTTTTACAAATAAAGTTCCAAAATAGAATTGGTAATGTGCGCGCCTCTTTAATTTATAATTTAGATGTTATTTTTGCTAGTGTTTTTGGTTATCTTAATCATGAAACGATGACCGCCACTCAATTGGTTGGCGGTTCCATAATATTTTTGGCTTCCATCGCTCATCCTGTGTATTTGTTAGCGATGAGAAAGTATAAAACAAGCACGGGCAGCATCGATAAGCATCATAGTTAACGGTTTTTGTAGTTAAGTGACATTAATTTGAAGCCATCAGTGAGCTTTAGTACTGGCTCTTTGTTTAAACACTAATAGGCAAGCAATAATAAAAACCAATAGTGCCGCCGACGCCCCAAAGCGACTTAAAGCAAGGCCACCATGATCTATAGGCTTATCCAAAAAGTCTCCTAATACTGCACCTAAGGGTCGAGTAAGGATAAACGCGCTCCAAAATAGCAAAGTCTTAGAGATCTTAGTAGTAAAATGCGCTATAGCAATAAGGGTTAATAAAGTGCCAAAAATAATGGCGCTAGTGGTATAACCCATGCCCTTAGAGTCCGCAACCCAGTCACCTAATGCCGTACCAAGAGTCTGCGAAAACATAATAGTAGTCCAATAAAACACTTCAGCTTTAGGCTTGCTAACGCTATCAACAGCAATACTGCCCATAGTCCTTTGCCAAGCGAATAAGCAGATTGCGAGCAAAACTATAAGCAATGCTGAGCCGCCAGCGTAACCGATACCCAGTGATCTGGTGACATAGTCTGCTATTGTGGTGCCTAAAGTGGTTGTGGCAATAATCGTTGCCCAATATAACCATTTATTAAACGAGTTGGCTTTGATTTGGCTGGCGACTGCGATGGCGAATATGACAGCGAATATAGCGGTACTGACGATATATCCTAGATTCATCGACATTGACAGAGCGTCACCTGCGGTCTCACCAAGAGTCGTTGCTGCAACTTTTATTAGCCAAAAAATCAAAGTCACTGCTGGAACTTTTGATAAAGCATCGCTCATTGGATCGTTATTGGGAGCAATCGTTGAGTATTCAGATTTTAGGGTGGGGGTCATCTATGGATTCACTCTCTTGATAAGCAAATTTAATGGCATATTGCCTGTTTTGCAGTTACTAAATTATCAAGATAGCTGTTAAGAAAGTGTCAAGGTAGCTGCTGAAAAAATATCAATATCTAGGACCTTAACGATTATAAGGGTTTAAACCGTTGCAAAAGATTTGAGGCTTGCTCTAGAAGACTAAGCTTACACATAGCCCAGTATTTCTGCCTGTTTTTGCATCGGTCAAGATAGAGGTACTCATGAACAGATCAATACCTGCTTGCTCACAAATAGACTTAACGATAGATAGTCCTAATCCGCTGCCGTTTATGGCATTGTTCTGGTTGCTGGCACTGTCAGAGCGTGTGTTGGTGGCAAGTTTTTCAGAGCTTGCTTCTACTGCTTTAGCTGATTGACTAAGTCGTACAAAAGGCTCAAAAGCATTGCTGTAATCATCAGGATCAATACCTGCGCCTGAATCCATAATCTGTAGTACTAATCTGCCGGCAAGTTGGAGAGGTAACTGTTCGGGCTTTATAAGACCGATGATATGAGTACCAAGGCTATCTAATAAAGCGACATCATCACTAGTTGGCTGTTTTGCTATGGGGCCAAAGCGACAGAGTTGAATAGCTACTTGGCTGTGTTCTGGGCTATAGATAATGGCATTTTGGATAAGGTTCTTAACCAGTATTAATAATGACGTTTCATCTATAGTGGCTTCTGCGTCCTCTGAGGAGTCAGTCAATAATTGCACCGTTAGCTCTATATTTTTGCTATCGATAATCGGTATCAGCAAGCTAATGACTTGTTCGATAGTAGCTTTGAGGCAGACTGGTGTATGCGCGGTATGATTAGTGATGTTACCTGCCCGTGCTAAGGTTAACAGCTGTTCCACCAGCTTTTGATTACGGCTAAGTCGGCCAGCTAGCTTGTCTAAGCCCGCCGTCATAAGCGGATCTTGAGCATGGCGCTGTAGTCGTTGTAGCTGTAATGATATCGCGGTCAGGGGTGAGCGTAGTTCGTGAGCTGCATCAGCGATAAAGCGTTGCTGACGCTCAATACTGACTTTTACTAGAGCTAGTAGCCGATTTAACGACTCTGCTAAAGGTAATAACTCAGTAGGTAAGTGTTCAATTCTTAGAGGGTTTAAGTCGTTCTCGTTGCGCTGCCTTATTTCATAGTGTAATTGGCGTACAGGCTTCATCATTCGCCACATGATAAAGGGCAGTAAAAGTAACAAAAGCGCCATGCCAATAATAAGAGGCAAAAAAGATTGCAGGGCGCTGGCCTTGGCTAAATCATCTTGTAGGTCCGTCTGCTGGCGTAGGATAAGGGCTACTTTTTCATCAGCACTAAACGACTTAATATAGACATCGTCTCTATAAGTCCGCCAACTATGACCATCGATTTTTTGATCGCTTATTCCTGATGGAATGTCAGTTAATAACGCATTAGGTATAGGTGCTGAATAATCTTGATCATGCTTGTCCTTGTTATTGTCTTTATTTTGATAATCCTTTACAAGATTAGGGGACTTCATATTTAGCATTATAATATCAACGGTAATGGCACCGTCATCATCATCGGTATCAAAGTGAATATTGTTGTTCACCAAATCACTATTATCTGAACTACTATTACTCTGTAAAGCATTAATGCTGAGTGACTGCTGCAATAACGCTGAGGTATTTTTTAAATTATCATCTTGAAAGTCGTTGATTTCATTATAGCTGTACCAAAATCCGTAGCCACCAGCGACTATGGCTAGTAGCAATAAGGACAGCACCGGCCAAAAGATCAGCTGAAACTGCATAGATTTGAAGGGCTTCTGAATCAGCGTCATGTTGACAATCTTCTCTATTGACCATAAAAAATTGATTATAAAAACAGTGAGGGCCGTTTTAAATATTACTAATATACCAGCCTAAGCCTCGTACGTTTTTTATTCTATTTTGCCCAAGCTTTTTTCTTAAGCTATGAATCAAGAATTCTATAGCATTGCTTTCTACTTCACCGCCCCAGCCATATAGCGAGTCTTCAAGCTCAGTTTTGGACATGACTTTTTCGGGTGCTAGCATAAAAGTGGTAAGCAGCATATATTCCTTAGCGGTCAAGTCAACGGGGCTGGCATCCATAACAACACGTTTGTGGGCGGTATCGAGGCTAAGGTTAGCCACGCTAAGCTGATTGTCTGCTTTGCCTTGGGCACGGCGAATAAGTACTCGCATCCGCGCAAAAACCTCTCCCAGCTCAAAGGGCTTAACCACATAGTCATCCGCCCCTAGATCAAGTCCAGCGATCCGGTCTTTTAGTTGATCGCGGGCCGTGACAATGAGCACTGGGGTATCGATCTTAGCATCACGAATAACAGTCAATACTCCCATGCCATCAATTTCAGGCAACCCTAAATCTAACAATATAATGTCGTAGGGTTGGATTTTTAAAGTCAGGATAGCTTGGCGACCATCTTTTACCCAATCGACGGTATAGGCTTCATCCTGCAAAGCCTCGCTCAAGCTTTCACCAATCATTAAATCATCTTCGACCAATAACACGCGCATAACACCTCCCTAATTTTAACTGTAATAAGTATTTATCAACCAGCTGATTAAATCATTTATATTTTTTCTGATCGCCAAAAGCTGCAAGCATTATACTAATACACTTGCAGCTATCGGCAGCCTATCGGCAGCCTATCGGCAGCCTATCGGTAAGCGCTCGCCAGCCCTTAATCATCTAACTGCTTGCTAATAATAGCACCAGTCATGGCATCGACTATGACTTGATATATTTCGGTGCCTTTAGCGATCTTAATCTCATAAATGGACTTGCCATTATCTAAATCAAACTCAGCTTCGATAACTTTTCCACTGATACTCTGAGTGGATTTTTGTAGCGCTTGGGTAAGACTGATTTGAGCTTGTTTTATAGCGTTATATTCTGCTATGTCCTGTTGATCGAGTTTCTCTTGCTTAGTCTTTAATACCCTACCTGTACTCGCATCAATTTTTACTTCATATTCAGTATTATTGGCAATAGATTTAATTTCAAATTTGCCACCTTCTATATAGTCATTTTGCTCAAACTCCGCACTTATTACGTCCCCTTTAACTGTCTTTTGGGCAATAGTTATCGCTTGCTCAAGGCTGATTTTACTCTTGGCTATGGCTACCGCTTCACTGTTGCCAGCGTTTGAGATAGCAGGGATTTGACCTGAGGCGATAGCGACAGTACCAATGCTGATAATACTCAGAGCGATGATGGCCGACTTAGTTAGGGTTGATAGTTTTTTCATACGGTTGACTTCCTAGGTTAAATGAATAGCTGACAATTTAGGTTAAATGAATAACCAACAAGATGATTACTGGTTCTGTCAGCTGCTTTAGGGCTAGGAGGCCATTATAAAAAACTAGACATAGTAGAAGCTTAGCGCAGAGTAAGGGTTAAGTTAGCTGCTATATTTAGTGGCTTATTAATATTTAGATAGTGGCTCATCAATAACTTAATAAAGCAAAAAAAGCTGATATTTACCTTAGTAAACATCAGCTTTTATCTACTAGCAGTCTGACTACTAGTTAACCTTTTAACCTTTTAACCTGCTTAATCAACATCAAGGCTATTATTAGACGCCGTTGTAGGCTTGCCAGCTTCAGTCCAAGCATCATAACCACCTGCAATAGACACAACGTTTTTGTAGCCAAGCGTTTCTAACGACTGCGCTGCTAAAGCGGCGCGGTCGCCAGTCTTGCAGTAAATCAAGATATCAGTATCGGCACTGCTAACGGCAGGCAAGTCAGCAATTTTGAATTCGAGCACTCCACGAGGTAGCGAGACCGCTCCTTCAATATGGCCAGCAGCGTACTCATCAGGCTCTCGCACATCGATAATGACATCGGCTTTACGGCAGGCTGTTTCTGCTTGTGCGAGTGAAACGTCGGTTATCTGTGCTTTAGCAATTTTTACTAAGTCATTTGCGGTTTTCATAGTAGTGCCTTTGGTAGTGATAAAAGAGATTATATAGCTGCGATAGCTTCGATAGCTTTAGTGGTTTGCAGCCTCATAAAAGTCAGCAATTTACACTTTGAAAAACTACAGTGAGTGATTCAAAACAACAGCTATCAATATATAATTTAGTATATCATTAATTTTTAAATTAATTAACTTTACTCAAACTGATCTACCGAATTAACGCTCCATTATCAAGGTTGCCATCATTGTCGCTTATTCTTCTTCAGCAACTTATTTGGCTAGTCTTAGCGCCAATAGTCGATAGCTTATCAATAAAAAAACTATGGTCTGACTGCCTGCATAAAATAATAATAAAGGCAGTGCCCGACTATCAGATCCCACCATGAATACGTGAATACTGATCAACATATAAGCACTAAAAGTTAAAAAGTGCAGCCATCGCCATGCTGACTGACCAATATATTTCTTAAGATAAAAGCTAAAAGCGCAGATAAATAATAACCAAAAGCCTAATTGACCTAAGGCAACACCAACACGGTCTGTCTGAAAACCTAAGGGCGCTAAAACCTGCCATAAGTTAACATTTAGGTAGCTATCTGCTAACAAGATACCGGCATGGAAGGCGGCGAAGCCCACTGCAATCAAGCTTAGATATTGATGCAAGGCAAATACTCGTGCGGCATTAAGATGCTTACCTAGACGGGTGCTCAATAATAAACCGAACACCATTGCTAGCCAAAATAGGCTATAGCCAATAACCCCGCTGGCCCGTGACAAGTACCAAAAGTTCTTATCAGTGGCTAGCAGTAGTTGAGAAATCGTCTCACCCCATGTCAAAAGCGCATAGCCACCCCCTAAAATACTAAGGGTCAAAATTAATACAACCGATAAAACCTTAGCGACTTTTGTCAGTCTGGAATGGCTATGATTGTCAATCAAGGTATTAGTTTGCATGATGGTGCTCCTATAAAGGGCTGTCTATCCAAGGTGGTTATCTGCTACTTATCGGTCTTTTAAAATAGTTGTCGGTTACCTTAACTGGTTTGCAACTTATCTAGCTTTTATCTTGGCCCGCATGAATTAGCTCGCTATTAAATTTGGCTGCACTAAATTTGGCTGCACTAACTTTGGCAAAATAGCAGCAGAGGCAATAACCTGATTATCTGTAGCGATTAAGAGGGCTGCAATATGGTGCTGCTTAAGCCATGCCATCGCCTGTTTGACACCAAGTAGCACGCAGTATTTGGCATATACTTCGGCCGTCAGGGTATCAGTAGCGACTACGGTTGCGGTTAATACATCACTAACTACGGGAGCGTTTTTATCAGGATCAATTAAATGATGTTGCCACTGGTCGCCATGCCACCAGCGCCGATAGTCTTGCCCTGATGTAGCTACAGCGCCGGAGCTAATAGCAAGGATTGCCACATCTTCATCTTGCTGATTGTCAACCTGCGCAGTAGTATTAAGCTGCGCTTTAGCAACCGCAATTCCCCAAACAATCGGTTTGTTAATATCTTGGTCGTCCACTACGCCGATAGCTATGTCGCCGCCCATATCAACTAAGCAGGGCATAGGGTAGTCATGACTTTTACTAATTTGCTCGGCCAATTGCATAGCACACCAGCCTTTGACATAACCATTTAAATCTAGGGCCATTCCTGTAGGAAGATATACTTGATGCTCACCATTAGCTAATAGGCGCAGTTGGATGCGTTCGATGTACTGATGGCTACTGTTGTCATCAGTATTGCTGCTGTGCTTGCTACTATTTCTTCTATACTCATTGCTACTGCTAGTAAGGCGCGGGCGTTGTAAGCATTGGCTGGAATCTGTAGCAAGCCCAATAGTGCTAGCTTGTTTGGCTACTAGAGGTGGTTTGGGTAGAGTTTCGAATGACTGCTTATAGCCAGCTGCGCAAATAGAGTTAAGTAGAGTAGGGGTTACTAAACCTTGAGTCTTAGCAACGAAATAAATAGCACTTTGTAACACTGCAAACAGCTCGGCACTGACGGTAGTCCATTGATCAGTATTATTATTAAGCCTCATCAGTGCGCTGGTCTCATCAAAGCGGCTAAAAGTATGTTCCCAATCAATCAATTGCTGTTGCACATCGCTGGTTAATAAGGCAACTTGCTGATCTATGAGCGCTTGCGAATACCGTGCACGCAGTCTAGTAATATTCAGGCTGATCTGAATATGGCAACCCATAGCTAGCAAGGTAAAAGTCACTAGTTGCGGTATGCTGGCTTTAGGTAGGGAATTTTTCATATCAAAGCTCCAGTGGTTAGCAGCGCCACGATTCGAGATTATAGTGGTCACTGCAAGCTTAACTTGACTAGCCCAGCCCAGAACAGTCTATAAGCTTTTATCGAGAAGAGCGCGTGCGGGCAACGACCGTTACAGCTTCAACCGCTTGAACTTCATTGACTTGTCGTAGCTGGCTAATATCAACGATCGGCATCGGCTCAGCCACCGTCTCATTAGCGGCAATAACAGAAGTACTCAACATGGCGGTATCTACTGATTGGCTATCTGTCTCTTGGTTCAACAGTAATAGCCACCCTGCCATAGTACCGACCATTGATAGAATCATAATGCTGCTTTTAAGCGCTACAAAAGGGTCGGCTTTTTTAGCTGGTTTAGCTACCTTATTGACAGGCTTGCTAACAGTTTGAGGCGAATGTGAGTTGCTATTAGTCATCGTAGTCATCCTCATCATGTGGCTTATAGTTAGTGGCGATTAAGCGCTCATTGTTGTTATAGTCTTTATCATCGTGCTGGCGCTTACTGTGCTTATTGCTTTTGTGCTTATTGTCATGGTGGTCATTGTCATAGTCGCCATCTTTATAATCGGCATTTTTATAGCCATCGTCATCCACGCCCTCAACGCCATAGCTATCGGCAGCGATCGGATTAAGGACAGTACCTAGATTGGCATCAATGTAACTAGTGCCACTATCTAAGCGCACTTCGTAGGCCACCATCCCGTTATAATTTATAAGCTCAGGCGTCGCTTGCAATAGCGAACTAGGCGAATTTTTTTTAGCCAAAGCTGTTGCTTGCGCAGGGCTAAGGGCCGCAAGGGATGATTGCGTAGTCAATGAGGATGGTGACAGAGAGTTTAGGGCTGTTTTAGCAGCTACTGCATTAGAGGAAGTAGCATCACCCTTAGTGTTTTGAGTGACGAGATTGGCTATTGATGAGCTGTTGTCAGGTTCAGTCGACTGTACAGCCAAGCCGATAACACCGCCGAAGAATACTAACGAAGTAGCAGCGACAGTCAGTAATAAGGGTCTTAAGAGAGGTAAGGTCATAACTTGTACTCCATAGCATGTTATTAGGGAATACGAGTAGCATACGCTGTGAATATTAACTCAATCTTAAGATAAGGCGGATTAGGCTTGTATCGTGCTTTTTATCTCAGGTTTAATAGTAACGATAAGGCCTGTTGCTGGTGCAGTGCGATTGGCAAAGGTTAAGCTGAGACCGTGAAGTTGCGCTATTCTACTAGCGATTGATAGCCCTAGACCGCTACCCAACTGGCTTTGACCTGCTGGACGGTAGAAGCGTTCGCTTAAGCGTGCTAATGTTTCAGGCTCTACGCCAATGCCGTTATCAATCACCTTAATGCTATCAGCATCCAACTGAAGGTCGATTAAACAGCCTTCTGGACAGTAGCGAATGGCATTATCTAGTAGATTGCGAATTAACAGTTTGAATAAGATAGGGTTAACGACTATAGGTAATATAGCGCTAGGGTCATTACATTGGACGGTGCGCTTTAATTGAATATGCTTTTCACGAGCCAGTCGATTGACATCGCTGAGCACAATATCGGTCAACATTAGCCAATCTGGTGTGACTAGTTGCTCGGGGGGTAGGTGCTGTTCTGGCTCTATTTTGGCTAATACTAATAGTTGCTCGACTAAATGAGTAGCGCGCTCAATACCAGCGCTGATCTTTTGCGCATGATAAAAAAGCTGATTATCATCTTCGGTAGTTGATAGCTGTAATAGCTGCTGTTGTAACAAGTCAGCTTGTAACTTTAAGGCGGCAAGAGGACTGCGTAGTTCATGCGAGGCATCAGCGGTAAAACGTTGTTCACGAGCCAAAGTATCGGCCACTTTTATAAATAATACGTTCAAGGCTGCTACTAAAGGTTGGATCTCTTTCGGCACATCGGCGGTGATAGGACTATCATCTTGCGGCTGACGTTGTTGCAGATCATCACTGATTTGGCTTAACGGCTTAAAACCGCGCTTAATTAACCAAACTACCAAACTCATAAAAGCAAACAGCCCAATCAGCATGGGTAGTACTTGTACTGACATAGCGCCAACGATCATCTTTTGCCGTGAGTCGAGGTTTTGGCCCACCGCTATGATTCGATCTTTTTGCTTGTTATCCCCACTATCATGCTCATTAGAACCATCATGCTTATTAGAACCGTCATGATCATTATGACCGTGATAGTCATCGTGCACATAAAATAAACGCCAGCTCTTACTAAAAGGGTTAAGGCGCTGGTAAGCAGAGTTGTTCTCTTCTAAAAAACCACGCTGGTCTGGTAAAAAAGAGAATGCTTGACCATTTTCGTCAGCGGCTAACAAGTGGCCCTGTTTATCCCAAATAGCAAAACCCATATAGTCATCCTCAGCGTCTCCTAAATCACCTGATAACTGCTTGCTTTTTAAATTATAAATTTTGGTAATAGGGTGAGCTTTGTTTTTATTATCGCGCTCTTCATTGTCTCGTTTATCTTTATCGTCATCATCAGCAGAGACCCCTATTAAGTAACGGGCGACTTGTGTAATTTGGGTATCATTCATCTCATTGATTTCATGCCACAACTGCCACGCAATAAAGCTTGAGGTTAGCAGCCATAATAAAGGCAGACCAATGAGTAAGGAGGTTAATAGCCGTCGCTGGATACTTTTCATAGACTCACATCATAAAATGGCAAGTAGGAATAAAGATAAAAATAATTAGGCCAGATTTGCCTACTCTAAGGATTAGACTTGGCTATAGGCTGGATTAAGATAGTAGCCAATACCGCGTTTGGTGAGGATAAAGTCGTTGCCGAGCTTTTTGCGTAAATGATGAATATGGACTTCAATAGCATTGCTCTCAATGTCTTGTTGCCAGCCATAGAGTTTGTCCTCGAAGCTGGCTCGACTATGAATCTGTTTAGGATGCGTCAGCATTTGCTCTAATATCGCCACCTCTTTGATCGTTAGTTCTAGCGCTTGACCTTGATAAGTCAGTTGTTGGCTGTGTGGCTGATAAACGAGTTCACCGTAGTGAATCTCAGGCTGACTACGTCCTTGACTTCGACGCATCAATGCTTGCAGGCGGGCGACGACTTCATCTAAGGCAAAAGGTTTGACTAAATAATCATCAGCGCCAGCATTTAATCCAGCCACTCGATTAGCAATGGCATCGCGAGCAGTAATGATCAATACTGGGGTGTCTAGCTGTTTAGCTCGCCAGTGCTGTAGTACGGTCATCCCATCACCCTTTGGCAAAGTCAAGTCAAGCAACACAGCGTCAAACATGCCATCTTGCAGTGCCATTTCACCTTGCTTGGCATCACTGAACCAGTCGACCATCATGCCATGGCTCTTTAGCCCAGCAATTATACCTTCCGCAATAGTGCTATCGTCTTCGATTAGTAATATGCGTGCCATCTATTCCTCCATCACAGGTTTACTCTACAGTAGAGCGCTGGTCTTTTACTTGCTTATTACCAGTTATCATTGATTTAATAAGGTTCTGCCGTTGCCAATAACTCATAACAATAGCGGATATAATATGTAATGGAATAAGCAAATATAAGCTATTAGCGAGTAGTTCGTGAATTTCCTCCAATAAATCCTTATTGCCTAAAATTTCCGATTCCATTAAATAGCCACTGATGCCTAAGCCTATAATGACGGCCCATAACGCTAGCACCATAATAGCAGCTAATGGATTGTGACCTAGATGCTGCTCATCGTTACGGCGTTGCCTTAGATCAGCTAAGTGATTTTTGATGCGTACAGGCGTAGGGAAAAAATCAGTAAAACGGGCATAACGTGTGCCGACCAAGCCCCAAAGTAAACGGATAACCACTAAGGCTACGACCGTATAACCGACATATTGATGCAGGTCGCTACCGTCTTCGGTGAACAGTAGATTAGCCATGATACCAGCAGCTACTGTCCAATGGGTAACTCTTACTAAGATATCCCAAACTCGTACTTGCTTAGTTATAGGAGCGTTAGATAAGGGTATAGCAGTAGGCTCAAGCGCATTATTTTCATTATTTGTGCTCATGATCGTCACTCTCATAATAGTTTGTGTGATAACTATTACAACAAACCAACCTTAAGCTCAGCTTAGGGAGCAAAAATATTTTTATGACTAGCCATTGAATTAAATCCCCAATGGGCCAGCAGTATCAGATAGTGTGGTATTAAAGGCCATGAGATTAGAAGACAATTATGGCTATTTCAAACTCAATAACAATCAATCATTACTCATTTTGCAAAGTATTGATTTTAGAAATATCTAGTTTTAAAGGCGGCGTTAGGCTACAGGTTATTTTTAAAATATAAATACCCCATCAATAAAAAAAGCAGTAGCCGATACCATCATAATTAAGGTGTCGGCTACTGCTTGATGTCAATCTAAGCTTTAAAGTGCGATTACAACCATCATTTTGATGGCCCAATGATCTAATTGATAATGCTCATTAGCACTGAAAATTTATGAATATTGTAGATGCGATTTGATCCTTGTTTAATCATCGTCTTCTACATCGACTTGACTGCTCAATACTTTACCCGTATTAGCGTCTATGCTCACCTTATAAATCTGATTGCTTTTGACCACTTCGAGATCATAAAGAGCCTGACCTTTTTCTAGCTCGAACTCAGCTGCTATTACTTTACTATTTAGACTCTGTGCTGCGGTTTGCATGGCACTCGTGAGCGTTACTTTGGCTTGTTTCATGGCGCTATACTCAGCCAGATCCTTTTTATCTAGAGTTTCTTGCTTAGTCTTTAAAACTTTGCCAGTATTGGCATCGATTTTTACTTCATAAGCTGTACCGTCGGCTACCAACTCGACTTCATACTCTCCTGTTACCGCCCCATTCTTATTGGCATGGTCATCGTCATAATCAAACTGAGCTTTGACCACATCGCCTTTAGTATTTTGTTTGGCAATTGCCATGGCTTGCGTTAGGCTAACTTTACTCTGCATGGCGCTGACAGCTTCGCTTGAACTAGCCATTGAGCTGGTTACGGCTTTAGTATTGACCATCGGCGCAGCGATAGCAGCTGCTCCTACACCTGCAATACTAAGGGCGACAATCACTGATTTGGTTAACATAGATAAGTTTTTCATAAGGTTATTCCTTGGTATTAAGTCAATTTCTGACATTGTGTTTATTGGTTTTGTCAGCTACCTGGTTGGTATGACTCTATAATACGAAATAAGACATAGCAGAAGCTTAGCGCAGACTAAGGGTTTAGTTAGCTTATACACGGCAAGCCAACCAAGTACCATCCTATCCCTAATGCAATAAATGCTTAACAGATAGCACGCCACTCATCTTCAATGGGTTTAGACGTTTGGTCAAAAGTAGTGCTTAATAGGGGTAAGGTGTCTATCGTAATTTATAAACCTTGGGTAATGTTATGGCAATAGCAGCAAACACTTATGTTAGTCATTGGCGCCTGATAGGTAGCCTACTAGTGGGAATGCTTATCGGTTTAATAATATCAATGATTTGGTCTGCTTCTTATAGCGCTAGCTTTATCATCGGCTGGGATAGTGCCATTTTGATATATATCGTTAGTATCATTATTATGATGCGTGACAACACTATTCATAGTCATTTGACCGCAGAGCATGAGGGTAAACTGGTTATCTTGAGTCTCATTAGTATCGCAAGTTTAATCTGTTTATTAGCTATTGTTAGGCAAACTCAGATTGGCAAAGACTATCAGGGCCTGGCAAGCATTTTAACTATCGCGCTTACTGTGAGTACTATCTTTATTACTTGGCTGATGATTCAAGTTGTTTTCGCCATGCAATACGCTTATTTATATTTTTCTGAGCAGCATAGCGGCGTTGCACAACCTTTTATGTTTCCTGAGGCGTTAGTGGAGGATAAGGGCGATAGCGAGGATGACCCTAGGCTGATCAGTGCTAAGTTTGAAGACTTCTTTTATTGCGCAGTGGCCATCGGTACTTCCGGGCAAACGGCTGATATTGCTTTTACTTCAAGAGCTGGTAGAGAGCTTGCTACTCTGCATAGTATTATCGCTTTTATATTCAACTTGGTTATTATTTCTTTATTAATTAATATCATAGCCAGCTATATATAGTCGATATCAAATATAGTCGATACCAAATACAATAGATACATCACAGTCTGGTTTTTACAATGAACTAACTATATAAGTATTTTCGTTCCAGTAGAAATAGAAATAGACTTGTGGCAGTGTGCCACTAATATAAATTTTCTGTATTACTAGCTAGGTGATAGAGAGTGCAAAAAGGAAATTCGGTTATCCATGACTACCCTAATTCAAACAAATCAGCAGTTATTTAGCTTAGTGAGTCTGCTTTTATTAGTGATTATTGTTTTATGGATTTTGCAATACGCTATTATTGGCTATGCAGGGCGAGTATTTAAAAAAGCTCTACAATATTGGCTAAGGTTCGAGCAGTATTTTGGCTTGAGTAAACGGCTGCTACTATTAAAAATTAGCTATCCAAAGCTATATAATTTTTTCTGGCAAAGGCTCCATGTTCAGCACTTTCAGGGATTGCCACTCACGCTATTGTTTTTAGTGATGGGCTATACTTTAGCGTTGTTCGTCGGACTGGTTGAAGATGTCGTTAACGCGGACTCTATAGTAGCGATCGATTACTGGGTATCACAACAGATGAGTCTGCTAAGTGGCTCATCAGTAGTTAATTTTTTTATTCCTATTACTAGCTTAGCTTCGACCCCTATTACTTGTTTGATAGTGTTTTTGACCGCATTGCTATGCTGGAGAATAAACCAACGCTACCTATTAATTGGCTTGCTGATAGCTATCATAGGCAGCACAGCCTTTACCTTTTTGAGTAAAATGTTATTTCATCGCCAGCGACCAGTAGATATTCTATTGTTTGAGCGCACCTACTCATTTCCAAGCGGACATGCGACGGCTACTATGGCTATGTACGGGTTTATAGCTTATATGGCTATTCGGTTTAGCCAAAGCTTTGCTAGGCAAGTTCGTATCTTAGTGTTTACTGTGTTTTTTTCTATATTAGTAGGATTGAGTAGAGTTTTGCTCAATGAGCATTACTTGAGTGATGTGTTGGGAGGCTATTTAGTAGGCTTATTATGGCTGACGGTAGCCATTAGTGTGACAGAGTGGTTAACGGCGAGACATAACATTAACTGGCAACTAGATTGGTCAACGGTCCAGCTTTATCAGATTCGGTTCAGTGTGGTGGCTGTACTAATAATCACGATTATATATGCTGCAATTTATCAATTTCCATTGTTAGTTTAGACTAAATCAATACTTAGCCACTACAGTTAAATGACAGTGCTTATCATAAGCAGTTAAGCCGCTCACTAGGTTTTGCAATAGCTAAACTCTTAACTGGCTAAACTGTTAACTGACTAAGCTCTTAACTAACTGGTTTCTAAAGAATTATTTTTCAAACCCGTCAGGCTTTACAATCACTGTAATATACTGATGTTATAAATAGCTATCGTGAGTTCCTTTTTTCTAAGTTGCTTAAAAAATTGGCAAAGCCTTCGCTGGCTCGAGCTTGTAAACGGCTACTAGTAATCACTCGTACCTTATTACTCCAAGTAATGGCATAATTTTGGGCCTCAAATTTTTTAACTAAATCCACGTCTTCATGGCAAGCTAAGGGACTAAAACCACCCACAGCGAGATAAGCCTCAGCGCTAAAGCTTAAATTTGCCCCATGAATATGGCGATGTCCCATTATATCTTGATAATGAGCGGCATAATCTTCGCGCGTTTGCTGCGTTAAATGTGCCCAGCTATCAACGCTAACCACGCCACAAATCATATCAGTGGGCTGTTGAGCAATATGCATGATTTGCTGCTTTAACCAATCCGCGCTCACTATCGAGTCTGCATCGGTACAAGCAAGCCAAGCGGCTCCAGTAGCTATCGCATTTCGAATACCCAAATCTCGCGTTCGTCCCACACAGCGCTCCTCACAGCTTATGTAGTCAACCCCTGAGGTTTTGGCTATTGCCAAGGTGCTATCAGTGCAACTGTCTAAAACGACTAGCACAGATGCGCTGATAAGTGAGGGCAGTTGCTCAATGGCGATCTGTACTGACGCTAAGCATGCGCTAATGGTCTGTACTTCGTTATGAGCCGGAATCACAATAGCTATAGCTGTAGGCTTCATTAGGAGTTTTATATTATCCATTGGGTTGTTAAGGGGCTAGCCACTGATACACGTTCATGCAATCATGCAATCATGCAGCCATGCAGCCATGCAGCCATGCAATCATATTAAGTTTTCTTGCCTAGCGACCGAATCTAAAGAGTTTTGCCATACGTCCAATAAAAAATCGCTATCTATAATCTGACTTTGATGACTAAATGTCGCAGGCTGGTTTTCTTGGTTGTTTGAATTTTTCGAATTGTTTTGTTGATTGTTAGTCTTACTTGGAGTGTTGGCATTATTTACTGCGTTAAAGGCTTGGTGTAAGCGTTGATGTACTGTCTCACCGGTCATCGCGAAGCCATCGATAGCATAGCGCCAATGACAGCATAATAAAGTACCGCCTATGGCTAAGTTTTGCCTAATCCAAGCGATAACCTTATGAATATCATCTGGCGATAGGTAATATAAAATCTCGCTAATAACTATCAAATCAAAGGCGGGTTTATAAGCACTTGAGTCATCGGATAAACCGTCAGCATCCACAATCCCAGTGGTCAAAGTCACTAGGGCGCTAGGAATAACTGCTTGTATTACCTTAACATGGGGCATACTCGCTAATCGTTGTGCAGCGAGCTGCACGGCATGAGTGTTGCCATCCACGCTAACTAGAGCCTGACAACGATCGGCAAGCAACTCGCTAAACACCCCATTACCGCACCCTAACTCGATCCCATTACCATAACCAGCTAAGGGTAGCACTGCTAGGCAAATGTCACGTTTGCGTTTTTCATACCAGCGAGTCTGGTACTGCCAAGGGTCAGTATTGTCATTATATAGCTCGTCAAAATAAGTTTCTGAATAGGTTTCTAAATAGGCGTCTACATTAGAACTAGAAGGGCTAGCGGACTTAGCAGCCGATTGATTACAGTCAGCCGGAGTTGTTTTATTAGCATTCACGCTATCAATAACCTTCACGCTATCGACAACCTTCACGCTATCAATAACCTCGCCAAGCTTAGTAAGACTAGGTTTAAACTGGTGACTCATATAAATAAAACTCCCAAGGTTGGCTAATTCTAGCGATAGTTTGCGCGGATAAAATAGGCAAGTTGCCAGTACTGTCATCAATGCTAATCTGGCTTTTGAAGCAATGGATAGCTTGAGTTTTACGCTGTAATTGCTCAGCAGTTAAATCGACGCTAAGGGCACAGTGCCAAGGTATGCGGCTATCAGCAGGTTTAGCCCAATGCCATGCCCAAATCAAAACCTGGTAACAGGCTAACTGCTGCTGCTTGGCGAATGCAGCGACTACTTGCCCCGTAGCCTCGTGATCAGGATGACCGTCGTGGATAAAAGGGGTCACTAAAATATCATCAGGCCTGATAATAGCGGTTAATTTTTCTTTAAATTGGGCTTGCTGGGAAAACACTTCGCCATCGGTTAAATCTAGGGCGACAGTAGCCACTTGCTGAGCGATATTCAGTACTTCTAATGCTGCAAAGCTTTCTTGCGGGCGAATGATATTAAGCTTTTGCGGAGGATAAACCTGCGAATTTGGATGGCTTTGGGTGCCATTGGTTACGTACACTAGTAAGATAGCATTGCCATTAGCTACCAACTGTTGTAACAGACCGCCACAGCCTAATATTTCGTCATCAGGATGAGGCGCAAAAATACAGACACGCTGGGGTAAGGGAAAGCTATCGGCAACCCTTACTCGAGGTAAATCGTGCAAGCCTTGCCAGTTCTGCCAAAGTTGTTGGCTAGTACCTTCACCTTCAATAACTCGGTCGCCAACGATTGGATGATTAGGTTCAGCTGCTTGGTGCTGATGGATCATATTGCTAACTATGGCCATAGCAGAAGTTATAGTTGCCATATGTTATCTTGCTCCTCAGTTAAATGACCGGTTGTATCGCTAGTTAATTCACCAATTTTCTGTAAATCAAAGGCGCCATGACTTTGGCGAATAAACACTGCTAAATCTGCGGCTAACCTAGCAAAGTGGGCGTTAGCACAAAACGGTGCTGCTCCCAAAGCTTGCCCGACGCTCTCTATTACTAAACGGGCCAGCTGTTCGACGTTTGCCCTTAACTGGCGAATTGCAAGTTGGTGGCTAGTGTTTGGTTGGCTAGTTAGCAAGTCAGCGACATGATAAAAATATTGCTGAGTAACCGCCAATGCTGTGCTGATCTGCCCCAAATACATAGCCTTATAGTCGTTAGGCTTCTGCTGGTAAGCGGTTATTAGATAGCCGGCTAGGGTAGCTGCTGCGCCATACCAACATGCAGCAACCCCTGCTGCTCCATGCCAAAATCCCACACGATCTAGATAAGCATTGGCCACTCCAACATTATTGGCTACCACCTTATTGAGCTTTATACTCGCCGTATCAGTAGCTTGCATACCGACCGCTTGCCAACCACTATTGTCACTCTCAATGCCACTTTGCTGCATATCTACTACCAGCAGTTGCGAATCACCATGCTGATCTCGATAAGTCATTAGCCCATAATCGACAATATTTGCCCCTGAACACCAAGTTTTAGTGCCACTGCTAATACCGCTAGTTGGGCCTTGTTGATAAGTTATAGGATCGCGATTACCTTCTGATGCCCAAACCGCCCATAGCCCTACTGTTGGTTGGTCATAGCCCACTTCATGCAAGATACTTAAAGCATCCAAGTGTGATTCAAACCATTTCGCAATAGTTAAATCAATACCGGCAACATAAGCCAAAATTTGCCAACGTATCAAGGTAGGTGAGTTGGTTTTATCCTTATTTTCACTTGCATCGCTATTGCTAATGCCAGTACTAGTACCAATTGAGCTGGCAGGATGAGGAATTCTATCGCTATAACTCACTAAAATATCCAATATATCGTGGCGTAATTTATCGTTAATAACTGAGTCGTTAATTGAGCCATTAACCGTTTGCTTATCAATAGATATAATGTGCTCTATAGCTAGTTTAATGTCTAGTAACAAAGAGTTTGGGGCAGCGGAGCATGACATAAGGACTTCCTAATTATTATTCATCACCCGTTTGGGCGGTAAGCGCACATTTACTAGCAGTCTACTATCTGTGCTTATGACTTAAGCTATGCTAAATACCAGCTACCTTAGATATAAGATACCTTAAATATAAGCGATCTACGATACTGGGCATTTCAAATACAGCTTATCTAAGAATTTTTGTTGCCAAGCGTATAAATCATCCTGCTGCAAGCCTTGTAACAACGTCTGATAACGGGTCTTTCGCTGCGCTAATGGCATCTCTAAGGCAGTCTTTAAACCCTGTATTATACTTTTAGGCTGATGTGGATCGATAATGACCGCTGCCTGCATCTGCTCAGCCGCCCCTGCATATCGTGACAATAACAACACTCCCGGATTATCGGGATTTTGGGCAGCAATGTATTCTTTAGCGACCAGATTCATGCCATCCTTAAGCGAATTTACCCAACCAATATCGCTATGCCAAAACGCTGTCATCAAAGTGTCATGGCTTAACACCTCTTCGCTATAGGTAATCGCCTGCCAATTATCTATAGGATCGTCAGCTTCTAAAGCCTCAGTTTTAAAATAACTCATAGTAGGTTCACTAGGCAAAAATTGCTGATTCACATTATCCACTACTTGTTTGACACTGTTATAAAGCTGCTGATAGACGGGAAGAGCTAAGCGACTAGGACAAGCAATTTGTAACAACTTTAGCTGATTTTGATAAGTTGGATATTGCTGTAAAAAACAGCGATATGCTGAGAAACGCTCTAATAAACCCTTAGAATGATCAATCCTATCTACAGCAATAATCTGCTGGGTAGCTTGTTTTACAAGCTGTTTTTTTTGAGTATATCCTGTGGACTTTGCCAGTAAGTGAGCGGATGAGTTAATAATCTGTTGCTGAATTTTGTTTACATTAACTCCAATGGGATAGGCATCAATTGATAAGCAGTGCGAGCTGTCTAAGCCTAGGTCAATCATGAGCTGCACAGCCGTTGAGCTTGCAAAATCTTGCTTAGGGTTTATTGAAGTCTTAGTTAAAAGACGCTCTGGTAGATAATGCTGTACGACTTTAAGACAGTTGGTTTTATCTTGTTGAGTTTGAGTACCAATAACATCGTAGTGAGCAAGATGTTTGATTAATTCGGCACTTTCATCCAGCTGCTGCCAAAATGATAAAGCAACAAAGGGAATGTGCAAAAAAAACCCGATACGATTATTAATTCCTAGCTGTCGACAATAATATGCGACACTTAAAAAATGATAATCATGGACCCAAATTACATCATACGGCTCAATAGTCTTCTTTAATTGTCTAGCAAAAAGACGGTTTATCTGCTGATAGCCTGCATAGTCTTGTGCTGCTTGGCTGACTAAATCAAGTCGCTCATGTAATAGTGGCCACAGCACATTATTGGCAAAACCGCAGTAAAAACGTTGATATTGTTGAGTGTTTAGAGCAGTAGTAATATAAGTAATTGTAGTATTAGCTGGCTGCTTCTCAGTGCTTGCTAAATTATTATTTATGGAAACGGTTTGTTTACTAGTGCTAAATCCACTGATGATACAGTCGTCACAAGCATCATTATCGCCACCTTTAGTTTCGATGATTTCACCGTTCCAGCCCATCCAGATGTTCGAATTACCTATAAGTATTTCGTGCAATGCTACTGCCAGCCCGCCTGCTATTGGATTATTGTCAGGCATTTTTACTCGGTTGGATAACATAATTAAACGACTCACATAGGATATCTCATTACTTTTTAGCAGTTTTAGGATCAGTAAGCGTCCACTAAATCAGTGGGTAAAAAGCTACGTTTTTGGCAAAAGGTCAAAAAGCTCTCAAGTAAAAAACTTACTTCTTCAATGTTACGCACATAATAGTTTGCACCACTTGGCTCACTACCCACTTTAATACCCATACCCTTTATTGAGTTTTGGCAGTCTTTTATTAATCCGCTTGTCTTCATTGATCTATCTAGCATATCCTCTTCACCTTGTACTGCTACAAAACCGGCCTCATCAGTAAAGTCATCACCAATAAATATAGGACAAAGGCTAGTGCTGGTCTGCATCGTCTTTAACAAAGCTAAAATTGCTGTGCCTTTATCTACCCCTTTTGGCACTATCTCCCAAACATATTTACCGGGTTTTAATAGCCAGTCAGAATAATTCTTTAATACCACCGACATAATGCTATAAGCCACTTGTGCCAAAGCAGGGTTTTGCCGATAGTGTAGAGCGACCGAATAAGGCTTATCTTCTATAGTGAAACCCTGATAGGACAGACAGGATTGAATAATAGCTTGCCTTATCTCATCGAGCTCAACGATATTCACCTGCGCAGCGCTAGTATTTTTATTGTTGGTATCATTGTCACATTGCTGGTGCTTGCTCATTTCAAGAGCTACTTCTAGGCCATGAGTAGCAGCAATCGAAGCGGATATAAAACGCAGCATTTGCTTGGCTTCAGTAAGACTTCGCCCAGTTACAAAAGCGATTTTAACGCCTTGATCTTGTATTCTTCGCAAAAGCATTAAGGTTGAATTGGGGATAAAGCTATCTTTTGGATTTACTGTAAACTCTGCAAGCGTGCCATCTATATCCAAAAATAAAGCATATTGCTGATGACTAAATAAATAATCAGCGAATTTATGGGGTTGTATGTATTTGGGTTGTATATATTCTGGTTCTATATACAGAGACTCACCATTTAAGCTTAGTTCTGTTATTGAGGTCACGCTTATCCCTTTTTAACTAATATTTTTAATAGGCTATTATCCTTCGCCTAATTTAAGCCAGCTTAGCGTTAAACTATTTGTCAAAAGTTGACCGGTTTTTAATGCTTAATTGCTGTTCAACAGGCGTTAATATTAATAATAAGCAATCTAAGTTAATGATAAATCTGCCATAAAATTAATTATGATTCATTGGCGACAATGGTCAGTTTGGCATCAATTTTGTAACTCCTTAAGAATAATGTTAATCTTTTGTGTTGCCAATAATCATGCTCTCCCTATAGATTGGAGGCACACTTTTGCAAGTGTGCATTTGATAAAATAAAAAGCACAAAAACCCTTAGCGCCACTACCTAGATAGGGTGAAGGGTTTTTGTTTTTTGATATATTCTAATGGTTTTGATAGTAAAACAAAGGACATCTAATATTAATACAATGGTGCTTAGAAGTTAAATGGTTAGGTTGCTCAAAGCAGTAGTTTATCTTTAACTTATTAAACTATATTGGCGGATTATATTAATAAGCTAATAGCTATACAGAGCTAGCATAGTAAGGCTTAAAGCGTTTTTAAATGCTGCTAAGGATTAGCCTAATACAAGTCATCGGTGGTCATAGAATAATGGTTAGTAGGCTACAGTCAGAGTGTAAAATTATCTTAAATTGAGTAAACATGGTTTACCTATTGAAACTTATGAGATACAGACAGCTAAAGGAGTAAGGGAGTAAGCTCAGTACTAGCACTACAAAACTAAAAACAATTAAATAAGAGGTGTTAAATCATGAGCAATAATAAATCTACAGATGAGAAGAAGCCTAAGCAGACTGATAATGAAGGATCAGAAGCCAAAGACAATAAAGACACTAACAAGTCGGACGATAAAGCCAGTAAAGACGCTAATAAGTCGGACGATAAAGCCAGTAAAGACGCTAATAAGTCGGACGATAAAGCCAGTAAAGACGCTGACAAGTTTGGTGATAAAGCCAGTAAAGACGCTGACAAGTCGGATGATAAAGCCAGTAAAGACGCTCACAAGTCGGATGATAAAGCTAGCAAAGAGTCTAAGAAATCTGATGACTCTGATGATGAAGACTCTGACAAGTCTGATGATGAAAATGACAAAGAGTCTAAAAAATCCAATGAAGAGGGCAAGACTTCTTTAGTTGAAGCTGCTACTACGAAGGCTAAAGGGGTTGTTGGAACACTAGCTGATATAGCAGCTGATACTATGGAATCAGCGGCTAAAACTATCAAACAAGCTCGTAATAAAGATTAGTTGTTTGAGAGTTAGATAAAGCCTTGCTATACGCAAGGCTTTTTTTATGCGATTTCCCTAGCCAAGACACAGGCACTGCCCAAGACACAGGCGCTGCTCAAGACACAGGCGTTGCTATAGTACTGACATAAAATTATTATAGGGTTTGCTTGCTACGTTGTTGGCTTATAAATAGCCATTGTACAAGCGGCTAAGCTCTATAAAAAATATAGTTGGTAGTAAGAAAACTTGCTGCATAACTCTATTGATAACGATTGCTACAATTACAATGCCTGCTTGCAAGCTTGAGCTAAGTACGGATCGACACTGTCCTGCTTAAGCAGCCATTTAAGATAGCCCGCCCCATCAGAACTGCTCGCTAAATCTGCAATAGCCTCGCCTTTATGTTTACCAAAACTCAAGTGAGTAGGTATACGGGCCTTCTGGCTAAAGTCATATAAGCTAGCCACGTCAGTGATGGCATGACCTTGATTATTAGCTAAGTCAATTAGACTGCTAAGCACCAGCTGAGTGAAGTAAATATCAGCAATAGCGGCGTGTGCTTGCTTTGCTTGAGTGCGCGCGATATCACGATGGAAGTAATAAAGTAGAGATACTAACTTATGGCTATCGAGGGCAGGTAGCAGATGGCTTGCCATAGCAAAAGTACATATCAGTTTAGGCGTATGTGTGACGCCAGCATTATGTAAAACCTGCATATCAAAATCGATATTATGACCTACTAAATACTCGACATTGCTGGGCAGTTTAAAGTCTGTATGAGGGGACTCATTGGCGATATCCTCCTCACATATATGTGATATCGCCATAGACCCTAAGCTGATTTCTTTTAGAGGGTTAAAACGCTTAGCTCGTGGCTCTTGCAATACTGCTACCTTACCATTATTTAAATCAATAATAGAGTAGGCCGCTTCAGTCATGTGTGGTTCAATAAGGCCCGTGGTTTCTGTATCAAGTATATATGTGGTCATTATAAGCCTCTATAGCGTTGAGTTATCAGTAGTGCTTGTGATTTGAAAGTCTGCAAATGACAGTTTGCAAATAATAGTCTGCAAGTGACAGTTTGTGAGTAATAGCGTAAGCGTTAAGTTATGCCAATTTAGTAAAAGTAGTGCTATTGCCAGTGAACTAGATGGCTTTTATAGTTTGATGATTAACCAGAGATTATGACCCTAGATAGGGCTATTGTAATGATAAATCATCAGTTATTGTCAAGCAGAATTGAGCCTAAGCTATAAAAGCTATTTTTTCAATAGTTGCTGGTTAATAACTGAGTGCTTAAACCATTTTGTGAACTCTTTATCCTCATTCATTTTGTTTTAACGGCGGTAACTTTCTATGAGCTCTGTTTTAGCTATGACTTCCTCACTTCCTCTGCTGTACTCTTTTCGTCGCTGTCCTTATGCTATGCGCGCCCGTCTTGGTTTACTATTTGCTGAGTTACCAGTAGAGCTGCGGGAGATAGTGCTAAAAAACAAGCCAGCTCAGATGCTTGAGATTAGCCCGAAAGGCACTGTGCCAGTGTTACAGCTCGTTGATGGTACGGTGATTGCAGAGAGCGTAGAGATAATGAGATGGGCGCTTGAGCAGCAAGATCCGCAAGGGCTTTTGGTAGCATGCGTTTCCCTGCAAGCTAAGGCCTTGATCGAGCAAAACGATAATGACTTTAAACATTGGCTCAATCGCTATAAGTATGCCGATCGTCATCCTGAGAGGACGCAGATAGAATATCGGCAACAAGGCGAGGTCTTTTTACAGCTTCTAGAATCGCTACTGACTAAAAATACTTACCTGTTAGGCAGCAGTCCAAGTATTGCTGATATTGGCATAATGCCTTTTGTGCGCCAATTCGCTCATGTAGATCGTCAGGTTTTTTATAGTCTACCTTACCCAAAGCTACAGCTATGGTTACAACACTGGTTACAGCATCCTTTGTTTGTACAAGCTATGACTAAGTTTCAGCCATGGCAAGAGGGTGATGATGTGGCTATCTTTTAACAGGACTATTTCGAGTACTTGCCGTTTCGTTTACTAGTGGTTATTACTATCTAGCCAACAGGGTTTCGGTAACCTAAGCTTATCAGCTACAATGGCTGATTCGATTGGTTGGGCTATAGTTAATTTTGTTCAATCTAATTGAGTAATAGACAGCGAATCTTTATATAACTTGAGTCATGACTTGCTTACCCAAGTTCAAGGTTTAGTAGCAATACAAGTATTCTGCTGGCCCGCACCCTCTAATTTATGACAATAACTAATTAAGGAAAAATCATGCATATCAGTGCTAATTTTGATGCCGGTAATATTGAAGTCATTAGCTTAGAAGATAAAAAAAATATCCAATTGGCTATTCGTCCAGACGTTGGCGGCGAGTTTTTTCAATGGTTTAACTTTCGTCTAACCGGACAGATCGATGAGCAATATGTGCTTAATATTCTCAACGCAGGGCAAGCAGCATTCCCAGCAGGATGGGATAATTATCAAGCAGTGGCCTCATACGATCGTGAGTATTGGTTCCGTCTGCCCACCTCTTATAAAGATGGCAAGCTAACCATAATGGTAGATATGGAATGTGAAACCATTCAAATTGCTTTTTTTGCCCCGTATAGTTACGAGCGTCATCAAGATTTATTAGCCGCTGTACAAATGCATCCGTTAGTGACTTTAGAGCATTTAGGCGAGACCTTGGACAAGCGCGACTTAACTTTAGTTAAAATTAGTGATGACGATAGCGATAGTGAAAGCAAGCGCAATATTTGGATTACGGCTCGTCAGCATCCTGGTGAGACTATGGCGGAATGGTTAGTCGAAGGTCTGCTGCATAGCTTATTAGATAGTGATAATGCCACTGCTAAGCTGCTACTAGACAAAGCCAACTTCTACATTGTGCCTAATATGAATCCTGATGGTAGTGTGCGTGGTCATCTGCGGACTAACGCAGTCGGCACTAACCTAAACCGTGCTTGGTCAGATCCAAGTTTAGAAGAGAGCCCTGAAGTTTTTTATGTGATTAATAAAATGGAAGATACTGGTGTTGATCTGTTTTATGATGTGCACGGTGATGAAGAAATACCTTTTGTATTCCTTGCCGGCTCTCAAGGTACGCCGAGTTATAATGACCGCCTTGCAGGTCTACGCGATAGATTTGCAGAAGTGTTAAAACTAGCCAGTGCCGACTTTCAGACTACAGAAGGCTATCAGGTTGATGCACCGGGCAAAGCTAATATGACTCTGGCTACCCACTGGGTTGCCGAACGTTTTGACTGTCTGGCTAATACCTTGGAGATGCCATTTATAGATAACAATAACCTTCCCGATGCTGATACCGGTTGGTCGCCAGAGCGCTGTATTAAATTAGGCGAAGCCTCGTTAGTCGCTATGTTGGCGGTCGTTGATGATTTACGTTAAGTAGTGACTTAAGTTAATTAGTGACTTAAGTCATTGAAATTAATAAAACCTTAGTAAGTAATTGCTAAGGTTTTATTTTTTAGGCCAAGTTATAGGGTAGTTATCTTTTTTACTGGAGTTGATCCTAAATAAAAAGAGACCATCCATTACAGCGTGCTGCTGGTATAAATCTTCTTTGCATGCTGCGTTTCTAGAAGCTACACAAAATCGATCCCAGTTGCCCTTCAATTGTTAAGCTAATATTTTATGGTGATTATATTAATCTATTTCAGGATTGCTAATAGCCCGCCATAAAATAGTAAATAGCCCATCAAAGTTCTCATTTAGAGAATCTGGATTTTTGCGTATGATATGCATGAGTCCTAAGCGGCTAATAAAAGCTATAAACACATCGAATAAAACGAACAAAGGCACAGTGTCATTCAATATACCTTGTTGCTGTCCATCGCCTAATACTTGCATAAAAGAATCAACCAACTCTTTATTATCATAAATAGCTATCTCTCGATAACGAGATGCGGGCACTGCTGTGGACAATACCATCATAGCATCTGGACTTTTATCAATAAAATCAAAGAACACCCAAAGCGTTTTACGCAGACGGTCTCTAACGCTATCGATACCTTGCAAATGATCAATCATACGGACTGCTAGACGGCCTAATACTCTATTTAAAATAGTATAAATGATGGTTTGCTTGTCACCAAAATAGTTATACAGAGTCTTTAATGACATATTTGCTGTACGAGCTATCTTTATCATGCTGACTTCAGTAGGATCATGATTCGAGAATAACAGTAGCACTGCTTTTTCAAGCTTATCTAAAGTTGCCGGTCGCATCGCTGATATTGGTTTTAATGCTTTATTCAGCGTTTTATGGTGCAGATCTTTGTCTTGCATTTCTTATCCTCCACTCTCATAGCTTGCGTTGCACTACTTTGTAATTTCCTATCTAGTACCTAGTGAGGCACGGCGTGTTTTAGTTACTTATAAAACTATCTTTAATGGCTTATCGACTAATACTTATAGAAATAAAGGGTGGAAATACTGCTGTTGTAAAGTGGGGGACTGACAGCGTCTACGGATATACATAAACTACTCATTAGAAAATATCTATATCAACAAAAATAACTGTAATAAAATTTAAGGATAATCTTAATTATCTTTAATATAAATTTAATTGCAATATTTATTAGAACTACCTAGTATATTTGTAATAAACACTGATTTAATACGTTTTCTTCTACCTTAGCATAAGATAATCTAAATTATCATTATTTTATTTTTAGTCTAATGCATCCTCTGAAAACTAGCACCAATAGCATTAGTAAAGTTATTAAACGTACTAAAATAGGCAAGGAAGCCATGAACATGTTAATGACAGAAGAGCAGAAAATGGCCACAGAAGGCTTACGAAAAGTTTTGGATAATGATATTGAACCAAAGTTGCGTGCCCACGGAGAGGGTTTTATTCCTAAGGAGATGCTAAAAGGGTTTGTGAAGACTTTGACAGAGTTTGGTCTAATCAAAGCCCCTTTTCCTGAGAAATGGGGCGGCTTAGGCTTAGACTGGGTAACCCACTTATTACTCTGGGAAGAAGTAGGCGTCAGCTCAATAGATTTGGCGTTGCCTATTCTGATTAATGTCTCTGGCGCCGATATGTTGATTAGAAACGCATCAGAACCTATCAAAGAAAAGTATGTACCTAGTCTGCTATCGGGTGATTTGTTTATCGGTATTGGGGTATCTGAGCCTGATGCAGGATCTGACGTAGCTGCTGCTAGGACCCGAGCTGTGCGCGATGGCGATGACTGGATTATCAATGGCGAAAAAACTTGGATCTCAAATGGTGAGCATATGGATATCTTCATATGTACCTGCAAAACCGCTGAGGGCGAATTGACGCATATTTTAGTAGATATGACTACCCCAGGCATTGAGGTGCAAGGTATCAAAAAAATGGCATTAAATGGCCAGTCCACAGCACAAATATTCTTTGCTGATGTCCGTGTTCCAGTGAGTAATACTATTGGCGAGTTGGGAGCGGGCTTAAAAAATACTTTGATCACTTTCGAACGTGCCCGCTGCCATATGGCGGCTTGGGGTTATTCTATTGCTCGTAGGTCTATGGAAGAGTCGATTAAGTACAGCCAACAGCGCTTCCAACATGGCAAGCTGATCGCAGGCCATCAATTGATAGCCGATAAAATCGCTGATATGGCAACCAACATAGATGCTGCTAGATTATTGACGTTAAGAGCTGCCACTATGATCGATCAAGGCATTCGCTGTGATAAAGAATGCGCTATGGCTAAATGGTATAGCACGGAAATGGCGGTCAAAGTCTGCCGTGATGCCGTGCAGATTCATGGCGGTAATGGCGTGACCAAAGAGTATATCGTGGAGCGCTTAGCTCGAGAAGCAATTATTGGCACTATCCCTGATGGCACTACTGAAATCCAAAAATTATTGATAGCGCGTTCCCTTACTGGCATTCAAGCCTTTAGATAAAGGGGTTAGGTATCGTTAACAGTCAGTAGTCAGTAGTTAATAGTTAATAGTTGTTTTAATAACAAATGCTTAAGAGTAGCCCGTACTTATACTTATAAACACGGCCTTGCAAATACCATTAGATAGGAGTATCACCTATGGACTTACCGATGAAAAATGACGCTTTAGAATATAAGCAAGTGGGACCAGTGGCTTGGATTACTCTTAATAGACCAGACGCTATGAACGCCATTAATCTTGAGATGTTGGATAAGTATGAACAGCTACTGCCAAAAATTGCTGTAGACGACAGCGTCAAAGTTTTGGTAATTACGGGTAATGGCAGAGCTTTTTGCGCTGGGGCTGACCTAAAAGAAATCTTAGCTTCAACTAATGGCCCTGCTGGCGAGACCGACTTTATTGATCGCTTAACCGTCAACGTGCTTGATGTGCTACGCAACTTTTCCAAGCCAGTCATCGCAGCGATTAACGGCATTACTATGGCCGGTGGTTTAGAAACGGCAATGTGTGCTGATATTGTGATAGCCGCGGACAGCGCACGTATAGGCGATGCTCATGCAAATTATGGGGTTTATCCAGGAGCGGGTGGCGCAGCACTATTGCCAAGATTAATCCCACTCAATGTCGCAAAATACTTACTGTTCACTGGCGAAACCCTCTCGGCAACACAGATGATGGGCTATGGTTTTGTAAATCGTGTGGTCAGCCTTGCTGACTTGCCACAAGAAGCACAAAAACTAGCAGAGCTGATAGCAGAAAAAAGCCCGATTGCGCTGCAACGAATGAAAGTAGTTGCTAATGCTAGCGCGGACAAATCGCGTGATGATGCCTTGCAACAAGAGCAAGTACTATTCCGTAGACATATGCGCTCATACGATATGCAAGAAGGTCTAAGCGCCTTTAGTGAAAAGCGTAAACCAGAGTTTCGCGGCTATTAATCTTAATAATATTTTAAATAGCTTTTTATATGGTTTTTTAGATCTTTTTTTATATCCTTCTTTAAATAAACTTTAGACAGTCGTTATAAATCACTCTTTAGACAATAAGCAAAGGAATGCATCATGGATTTAAGCAATAAAGTCGTCGTTATTAGTGGTGGCGCCTCAGGATTAGGGTTGGCAACGGCTCACTACATGGTAGGCAATAAAGGCGCTAAGGTGGCCTTGCTAGATATGAATCAACAAGCAGGAGAAGATGCTGTGGCAGAGCTTGGTAGCGAAAATGCCATATTTTGTCGCACTGATGTGACTGTTGAGGAAGAGGTCGATAACGCTATTACTGCCATTATCGCTAAATTTGGTGCTATCCATGCTGACATTAATGCGGCAGGTATTGTTGCTCCGGCAAAGATTCTAGATCGAGAGGGCAAGGCCTCGGCATTAGCCAATTTTAAGGCAGTTATCAACGTAAATTTGATTGGGCTATATACCGTTATGTCAAAGTGCGCTGAAAAGATGGCGCTAAATGAGCCTGATGAGAAGGGCGAGCGTGGGGTCATCGTCAATGTCTCCTCTGGCGCAGCTTGGGAAGGTCAAATTGGACAGAGCGCCTATGGAGCCTCAAAATCTGGCGTTAATGGTCTCAATATGCCAGCTGCGCGTGAGTTTGGTAAATTAGGTATTCGAGTCAATTCTATTGCGCCTGGGATGTTTGCAACTGCTATGGTAGAGTCACTCGATACTAAGGTTAGCGAAGCTCTGATTGCTATGTGTGAGGCGCCCAAGCGTATGGGTAACATGGAGGAATTTGCCTCTACTTGTGCTTTTCTTATCGAGAATAGCTATATGAATGGCCGCTATATTCGTCTCGATGCGGCGACCATACTGCAAGCTAGATAAATAATAAAAGGTAAGGTTATGAATAGTCAGCAAGGAAGCCACATTACCCCACCAGATTTTGGTGAGGTACTAGTCGTTAGTAACGGCATACTCTGGACTAGATTCAAGATACCCAGCAAGCTGGATCATATCAATATCTACTTGATTAGGGATGGGGACGGCTGGTTTGTGATTGACTCAGGTCCCGCCTCTGATGAAAACCGTGAATTGTGGAAAAACTTGCTACAAAACCTACCTAAACCAACAAAAATCACCGGAATTTTAATTACTCATTGCCATCCTGATCATATTGGGCTGGCGGGTTGGTTGCAGGACTACTGTAACGCCCCTTTGTATATTTCTGAGAAGGAGATTTTACAGGCAAGACTAGAGAACCGTTATCGCAGCGCCAAAGATTATAGTGATTTGCCACACTTCTATAAGCGTATGGCGGCCTCAGCAGAGGATCTGCAAAGTATAGAAGAGGTTTGGGAGTATGTAGACCAGATGTTCGGGCCACTACCAACCCAGATAAATATTGTCAAATCTGGCGATACGCTGGTAATAGGCGGTGAGTCATGGCGGCTTTGGTCCGGATCCGGACATTCTATAGAGCATATCTGTCTACAAAAGGTTTCCGGAGAAGTCATGATTTCAGGGGATCAAATCATCGCCCATATTACCCCCTACGTTGGCTTAAACTATATGACTCAAGAGGCTGATCCCTTAGCTGGTTGGATAGCAGGCTTGAGCGATATGCTTGATTGGATAGATCCTAAGGCCCTAGTGTTACCCTCACACAATAAGCCGTTTTATCACGGGGAAAAACGAGTCCGTGAAGTTTTACAGCACCATCAGACCTCGTTAGACAAACTACGTGGCAGTTTAGAGCAATGGCGCACCGTCAACGAGTTGAGTTCGGTATTAGGCTGGGCTAAGAAACAAGGCTTTGCGCGTTGTTTAGCCTTTGAAGAGACCTACGCTCACGTTACTTATTTAGTAAATAACGCAGAAGTCATTTGCGAAACCGTAGAGCCATCTGGTGTTTTGCGCTACCGCTTGGCTTAAGGGGCCGATAGCGTAAAGAGTAAGATACATCATTTAAAAAAAGGTTGATTAAAGACAGATCGCTTAAAGCAACAACAGGGACTATCACTTATTAAGGATAATAAACATGATAATAAACTTTAGCAATCACATGACAGCGCTGGCACAGCGTTACGGCGATCGTGAGGCGCTAGTCAATATAGAGCGCAAGCGCAGATATACTTTTTCTGAATTTCATCTGTTATCCAATCAAATCGTCAATATGATGGTCAATCTAGGATTAGGTATCGGCGATTGCTTTATCAATATTCTAGACAACGACAACTTATCTCTGATTCACGCCCCGACTATTTTTAAAGGCGGGGCTACTGGTGCTTTTACCAATTTTAGAGATTCGCTTGAAGAGCATACTTGGCAGGTGGCAGCGGCTAAAGCCAAAGTTGCTTTTATAGAGACCTCACTGCTCAAAACCCATTATCAGATGCTAAGAGAGCAAGGCGTCACTATTGTAGTTATGGACGAGCCAGAAGAGACGCTAGCAGGCGTGCATTACTTTTGGCAATTGGTAGCTCAAGCGTCTGATCACAATCCTAATTTTGAACTGGACGATCGAGAGCACTGTGCACTGATTCGCTTTACCGGCGGCACCACGGGCAAGGGCAAGCCGGCTATGTACAGTATGGACAATTGGTTCAGCTGCCGCGATACCACCTTTGCTTTTGATGATAAAGACATGTGGGCTGAGGAGCCGAGGTGTATTCATATAGCGCCTATCAGTCATGGTAGTGGCATGCTGGTATTACCGACGTTTTATTCCGGAGGCTGTACGATTACCCAGAACAGTCCGGATTTAAATGCCTACTGCGCTAATATAGAAAGTGAGAAGGCCACGCTAAGCTTTTTAGTGCCGACTATTCTATATCGCTTGCTAGAGATTGACTCTGATTTAAGTACCCTGAAATATGTAGTTTACGGCGCTGCCCCTATGAGCCCAGGTAAGCTGAAGCTGTTGCAGGCAAAGTTAGGCAATATCTTTATTCAAGGCTATGGCTCTACTGAGCATTTTGGTTTTGCCCTTAATATGAGCACCCAAAAACATATTATTAAAACACCAGCAGATGAAGTACGTCTAGGGTCTGCGGGTCAACCGACTCCAGGTGTGGAATGTCTTATCGTTGATACTGACGGCAACGAAGTACTTCAAGGTGAGACCGGAGAACTTTGGGTGCGCTCACGCAGTGTCTGCCAAGGCTACTTGAATGCCCCTGAACTGACTGCTGAAGAGTTTCACAATGGCTTTTGGAAGTCAGGTGACTTGGGCTATATGGATAAACAAGGCTTTGTTTATCTAGTCGATCGCAAAAAAGATATGATTATCTCAGGGGGCTTTAATATTTATGCCAATGAAGTTGAGTCGGCGCTCAATAGTCATGCGGATGTGTTGCTCGCTGCAGTGATTGGTATTCCTCATCCAGAATGGGGGGAAGCGGTGCATGCTGAGGTTATTCTAAGAGACAGCGTTAGCTTGACAGATCTTCAACTCATTGCTCATGTCAAAGGCTTGATTGGTAGCTATAAAGCACCCAAAACCATCTTAATTGTTGAGCACATTCCTACTAGTGTGGTGGGCAAAGTGCTGCGTAGAAAGGTGCGGGAAAAATACTGGGTCGAGGCTCGTAAGATCTCTTAGTAATCTATATTAATCAACAAGCCATTACTCTCTAATAATTGGTCTAAAGGAATGACTTATGAGTGACATTTATATTGCTGGCGTTGGTATGACCAAGTTTGGCCGCCATTTAGACCGTAGTTATAAAGATTTGACTCAAGAAGCGATAGAGCAAGCATTGACTGATGCCGGTGCTGAATTAACCCAAGTCAAGCAAGCCTACTTTGCTTCTTGCGTTATCGGTTTTATGCAAGATCAACATATGATCCCCGGTCAAGTAGCTCTGCGCTCGATGGGCTTTCAAAGCATTCCTATCTTCAATATTGAGGGTGCTTGTGCCTCTTCTAGTACGGCCTTGCATCTAGCGGCAATGGCGATAAAAAGTGGCTCGTGTGATATCGCTATCGCAGTGGGTACTGAAAAAATGATCAATGAGGATAAGGCCAAAATGTTTGCCACCTTTGACTCGGCTTGGGATGTGACTAGCGTTGAGCATAATAAGCAAGCTTTGTTAGCGATGGGTGCAGGTTTTGACTGTCCTGAAGGTACGCAATCTACTAAGCCCTATTCTATGTTTATGGATGTCTATGCAGCTTTTAGTCGTCAACATATAAAAACCTTTGGCACCACGCAAAGACAAATAGCGGCGGTATGTGCAAAAAACCATACCCACTCCGTACATAACCCGCTGGCCCAGTATCAACGACCTTATACTATAGAAGAAGTATTGGCAGCTCCGCCTATTACCTATCCCCTGACTCTGCCTATGTGCGCGCCCATCTCTGACGGTTCCGCTGCCACAGTCTTATGTAATGCTGAAGGCTTAAAGCGCCTTAAGGGTGATGCTAGCCGAGCCATCAAACTATTAAGTAGTGTAGTGCGCTCTAGCTCAGATCGTAGTTTTGAGGATTATAAAAACCATGTGACAGCATTAGCCGCTACCGAAGCTTATGAAAAGGCTGGTGTCTCTCCTGCTGATGTAGATGTGGCAGAAGTGCATGATGCCACAGCGATGGGTGAGATTATCCAAGCAGAAAACTTGCAACTGGTAGCGTATGGCGAAGCGGGTCGAGCGGCTGAAGCTGGTGAGTTTACGGTAGGTGGCCGTCTGCCAATTAACCCATCAGGTGGTCTAGAATCAAAAGGCCATCCTATTGGCGCCACAGGGCTTGGCCAAGTCTATGAGCTGGTCACTCAATTACGCGGTGAAGCGGGCAAGCGTCAAGTAGAAGGCGCACGCATTGCTATTCAAGAAAATGGTGGCGGTATCTATGGAGTCGAAGAGGCGACTGCAGTGATTAATATCTTTGCTAGATAGTAGGGCAGTATTATAAGGGCTAAACAACATTATCTTAGCTTAGCAAAATGGCTACCTTGGCAGTAATTTTTACAATACAGCTGTTTGCTTTATCAGTGCTATGATGCAGGAGCGTGCTAAAAGGACATTGCAGGCCTTTCAAGCTTGAAAAAACACACCCAGCTGGATGGCTGGTTATAAGTTTAATAAACACAAGGATGTGAAGAAATGATTGTTATACCCAAAGAAAAAATTGCGAGCTATAAAAGCAAAGGGTGGTGGAAAGAGATCACGCTTAATGATCTATTTCAAAAACAGACAGCGAGCCACCCTCACAAACTAGCCCTTGTTGATGCGCCAAATACTTTAGATATTTATGGCCGCGCGCCAACTCGTCTAACTTGGCAGCAATCTGAAGACCGAGTTGTGCATTATGCAGCTATGTTGGTCAGACATGGTCTAAAAAAAGATGATGTGTTGATAATGCAGCTGCCCAATATTGTCGATTTGTCGATTGTCTACCTCGCCTGCGCTCGCCTTGGTATTATCGTCAGTCCAGTTCCTACCTTATATCGTGATAATGAGCTTGCTGGTATAGCCAAGCAAGTTGATGCAAAGGCCATAATTACCGCAGCTTGCATTGGCAAATATGATCATAGTGCTCTAGCTATTCGCCTGCAACAAGTAAGCCCACTTATTAAAAAGATATTCTGCCTTGGAGAAGTGATCAACTCTGCAAAAGTAATAGCAGTGGAACAAGAGCTAATGAGCTTGACTGATGACGACTCAGCAGCGCTGCTAAAAGCAGTAGATGCCGCAAATGTATCCGCTGACGATATATTTACCATTTGTTGGACCTCAGGAACAGAGTCAGCGCCAAAAGGGGTGCCAAGAAGTTATAACGAATGGCTGTCTATAGCCAGATTAATTAGTGAAGCTAACGAGGTAAAGAGCGGCGCTCATTTTCTTAATCCTTTCCCTATGGTCAATATGGCAGGTATTGGCACTTGTTTTTTCCCTTGGATACTTAGTGGTGGGGTGCTAGTTCAGCATCATCCATTCGATCTGTCTTTGTTCATTCAACAAATTCGTGATGAAGATATTACCAATACTTCGGCACCACCAACCTTATTGAACTTACTTTTACAAAACCAAGAGATGCTAAAGGGAGTTAACTTTGAGCGCCTAAAGACCATTGGTTCTGGTTCTGCGCCTTTATCTGAATGGATGGTAACAGGATATCAGGAACAATATGGGGTACACATAACCAATCTTTTTGGCTCTAATGAAGGCTCTGCTTTGATGAGCTCCTTTAGCGTTATACCCGATCCAGTGCTTAGAGCTAAGTACTTCCCTAGGTTTTTTAAACAAAGTCAAGAGGGCTCGTTAACGACTGATGGATTCAAGGTACGTATTGTCAATCCTGAAACCGAAGAGGAAATACTCGAAGCCGATAAAATAGGGGAGTTACGCGTTAAAGGCCCAGCAGTGTTCTCAGGATACTGGAGAGCACCTGAATCAACATCACGCTGTTTCGATGCCGACGGTTGGTTCAAAACGGGTGACTTATTCCAAATTTCCGGTGACCATAAAGAGTTCTTAGAATATTTCGGCCGACTAAAAGATATTGTGATTCGTGGGGGCATGAATATCTCACCAGTAGAGATTGAGACTTTATTGATGGCTTATCCACCCATTGCCGATGTGGCGATTGTGGGCGCTCCTGATGATATTCTTGGTGAGCGTGTTTGTGCTTTTGTAGTCGTTAAAACCGATCAACAGCTCGATCTTCAATCTATCAATACTTACCTTCGTGATGAAAAAGGCATAGCAGTTTTTAAACAAGTTGAACGCTTAGAGATAGTAGAGTCGCTTCCTCGTAACGCCATTGGCAAAGTTCTTAAAACGACTTTGCGTAATCAGCTGGTCTGATAGCAGTTAATAAGTTATCGAACAGCTTTACTGAGTAACGCATAGTAATTATGACGTTGAACACTAAAGTACTCAACAGTACGGTGCTAAACTATGCAATGCTAAACAGTAAAAGGGTTGTTCACACTATGTTGCGCTTAGTGTAAACAACCCTTTTTGCTGCTATTAAAAGTTACTCGCTACTGTAATCTAACACTATCGATGACTATGTTGTTCTGCATTATAAGTCTTGCTGGGGAAAGTTATAAAACAATAGAGGGCTTGCTGGCGATTGCCAAAAAACTGGCTATTGGGTCCGCTAAAAATACTTCAAGCTCATAAAGTTTTGCTTCTGAATCAACACTACTAAAGAGTTTTTGCTCGCTTTATCGTTTAAGCGTTATCAGGGTATAATAAGGCTAAGTTGGTAGGTCTACTAATCTATGACTTAAGAGTATTAGCGCATATTCACTAATCTAGAAGGCTGAATAACTAAATAACTAAATAACTAGATGATAATCAACCCCTCGATTCTAGGATGAGGGTCATATATAGTTCAAGAGTATTAGCATTTATATAACAGTTTGCCTCATGGTGGTAATAGCAGGTAGAGCGTTCGATAGGGAATAATTTTCCAAATCGAGCCAATAGTAAGATAATGTCTATCACGACATTGCAATATCAGCAAAGACTTCTAGGAGTTAATTTATGAAACGTGCTAAGCAATTACAGCCTTTATCGCGTCAGCATCATCTTGGTTTAAATCTGGGCCGTCACGGCAAAGAGTGTGCCGACAATCCACAGCAGATTGCTGAGCATTGGCAAGCACTATGCTGCTATATGGGTGAGATGCAAGGTCATTTTAAAATAGAAGATGATTTGATTGTTAATGGCTTACAGCCTTATCGCAACACCCAATCAGAAGTCGGCTCTGTACTTGATAAGCTAACTACACAGCATAAGGCACTAGGTAAATTAACCACGGATATTGAAGCCTCTTTACAGACTAAGGCAAGTTTACCTACGGTTACTCAGGTTCGACAACTTGCTAAGCTACTATATGATCATCTGCGTTTTGAAGAGCGTGAACTGTTTCCTATTAGCGAAAAGTATCTTACTGAGTCTGAGCTTGATGCTATTTATCAGGCCAGCCCAGATCATATTAAGCATTTAGAGGAGCGGCGTTAATTAAACCTTTTCAATCGGTTATAGTATTATCAACGTAGCCAGATAATGGTGATCGCTGTTAGGCATTGACTACCATCTTAATTAATATCACCCAAGCCTACTAACCCAATAACCAGCCCTTAATAACCAAAATGCAATAACTGGACATTAGCAACTAAGGAGTCACCATGACCCGTCAAATCATTCCCAGTCACTGGAAAATCAAACGTTCTACGCATTTTTTTACTAAAGATAAAGTTCCTAAAGCTTTATTAAATCATCACAACACAGCTAAAGGGGTGTTTGGCCAAATTTGCGTGATGCAAGGTACAGTTACTTTTTATGGGTTTGCTGATGAAGCGGCTACTGAACCTGAGCAAACCATAGTGATTGAAGCCGGACAATTTGCCGTCAGTCCACCTGAATATTGGCATAGGGTAGTATTAAGTGAGGATGCTCAGTTCAATATTAACTTTTGGACAGAAGACGATACTGGCAATAAGTCTATGTTTAATAGCTCCACTATTCATAGCAAACCTATTGAGAAACTATTTGATAAAGCTGATGAATAATAGCAATTAAAATTTGCTTTTCCCTATGATAAGCTCACAGCAAAGTTATAAGCATATCCCATTATGCTGGTTTGAAATGTTGACGATTTGGTAAGCCGTAAAGCGCAACTTTTTCATAGTGTTTACTTGCTGGCAGTCTGGGAATCAATCTCTACTGCTAAGCGTTGTTATTTTTAGCGGGATTACTAGTTGCCTTCATCATAAATTAGAATATAATACTTTAGGTTAGCCAAGTTATTTGGCCAACACTGCTGCTCAATTAGAATTGGCATACAAATTGGTATTAGGTCGCTTGCAATCAAAAGCTTGGCTTTTACACCCGCCCAGCCTTTCTTCACTCAAACTAGTCCAATAGCAATATGACCACGCAAAAATTCCAAAATCTTAATGATATGGTTAAGTTTGATCTGTATATGTGCACAGCAAATAAATCATACCTAAATTAAGTACATCATTAGAGTCTGCTTGATCCTTCGAACACGGCACTGACACAGATCATTTTTTAGGCGCTGCTTTATTAATATTAGTAAGTTAAGAGTATCTAGCTTAGTCGTCTAAGCAGGTGATTTTAGCAAAGTAGCAGTAAAAACAGGTCTAGCCTCAGTTGCATTTAAGAAGGGGCTGATGCTGAAATTAGTCTATTCGCCGTAACGGTTTATATAAAAGCAGCTAGCCTGTGCATCTGCATTATCTGCGTTTTTTACTCAGACTAGATTACAGCTTTAATAAATAGCTATCAGTAGTGCCTATTTGCAAGTATTCAGCACGCCCTAATAATAAAGAGAGTTTAAATTTTTATTGGTATCAGTCCTTGAACCTGTTGGTTTAAATCATTTTAAAACCGCTAAAGAAAAATATAAATTTAAATAATTTCTATTATTTATATCATTGATAAAAATATTTAAACCCTTACCCTAATCATCACTAGAAGCCTCACTAAGAAGATTTTATTATGTCAAACAAACGTCCGTTATATATTCCCTTTGCTGGGCCAGCACTACTAGAAACCTCTTTGTTAAACAAAGGCAGCGCTTTTTCGTCAGAAGAGCGTGATAGCTTCAATTTAACTGGTTTACTACCTCATACTATTGAGACCATTGAAGAGCAGTCATTACGCGCATACCATCAGCTTTCCTCATTTACTACTGATATGGATAAGCATATCTATTTGCGTAATATCCAAGATACAAATGAGACGTTATTTCATCATTTGATTGAGCAGCATATCGAGGAAGTTATGCCGTTGATATATACGCCAACGGTAGGCCAAGCTTGTGAGAAATTCTCTCAAATTTATCGCCGTAAACGTGGTTTGTTTATCTCTTATCCTGAGCGCCATAAAATCGATGATATGCTGCAAAACGCTACTAAACAAAAAGTAAAAGTGATCGTGGTTACTGACGGTGAGCGTATCTTAGGCTTAGGAGACCAAGGCATTGGAGGAATGGGAATTCCAATTGGTAAGTTATCTCTATATACGGCTTGTGGTGGTATCAGTCCTGCCTATTGCCTGCCAATCTTATTAGATGTAGGGACTAATAACCAACAGTTAATCGACGATCCTTTATATATGGGTTGGAGAAACCCACGCATTTCTGGTGATGAGTATAATGAGTTTGTAGACTTGTTTATTCAAGCAGTTAAACGTCGTTGGCCAGAAGTATTATTACAATTTGAAGATTTCGCTCAAGAAAACGCTACCCCGCTATTGAACAGATATCGTGATCAATTATGTTGCTTCAATGACGATATCCAAGGCACTGCTGCGGTTTCAGTTGGTACCTTGATTGCAGCGTGTCTAAATAAAGGTCAAAAACTTAGTGAGCAAAGAATAGCATTCTTAGGTGCAGGATCAGCGGGTTGTGGTATCGCCGAGCATATCATTCGCCAAATGCAGCGTGAAGGTTTAACTGAAGAGCAGGCACGTAAACAAGTGTTTATGGTTGACCGCTACGGCTTGCTAACTGATAGCATGACAGAGCTGCAAAAATTCCAAGCACCGTTAGTACAAAAAGAGTCAGATATCATAAGTTGGGATAAGAGTCAGAAACTGGGCTTAGAGCAAGTGGTCAAACAAGCAAAAGTAACAGTATTGTTCGGCGTAAGCGGGCAAAAAGGTTTATTTACACAAGAGATAGTTGAAGCCTTATGTGCTAATACTGAAAATCCAATCGTATTGCCGCTTTCAAATCCAACGTCTCGTATTGAAGCTACTCCGCAAGAAGTCACTAACTGGAGTCGTGGTAAAGCTATCGTTGCAACGGGTAGCCCTTTCCCTAATACCACTTTTGAAGGTCAATCTTTTGAAGTTTCTCAGTGTAACAACAGCTATATCTTCCCAGGTATTGGCTTAGGTGTTTTAGCATCGCGTGCTACCGGCATCAGCGATAATATGCTAACGGCTGCCAGCCAAGCACTTGCCGATATTTCAATCGAGTATGAAAAAGCCCCTGGTGCAATATTACCGCCTATTAAATACATTAGAGAGATCAGTGAAAAAGTAGCCTATGCCGTTGCTCTACAAGCGATCGAAGATAAATTGGCCTTGCCTATAACGGCAGAAAATTTTGAACGTCGATTAAAAGCTAATTTCTGGTTACCTAAATATCGCAGCTATCGCCGTACTTCTTTCTAACTTTATAGCGCACCCATAAAAAAGCCGAATGTTATTTTTAAATAGCATTCGGCTTTTTTTTATTGCTATTTTTGCTTTAACTCAAATCGTTATTAATATAATGATTTCTAGATTTGAAACCACAAGATTATAGTTCTTTATTATAGATTTTTATGAACAACATCTTAACTAATCCGATAACATCATAACTATTTAAACCATTGGTAGTTTTGAACCATTGATAGTTTTAAACCATTAGTAGTTTTAAACCATTAATAGTTAGGTTATAAACGCTCTATATTTACTACACCCTATTATTAGCTAAACTAAATTAGTCACTTACTATAATAAAGCTGTGCTTATTAATCTCAATACGAGTTAAAGTCACTTTAGGATAAGTTCCGCTATATATTTACACCGCTTACAATCCTCATAAACACCCATAAAAAAAGGCTTACATAGTTATGTAAGTCTTTTTTGCTACTGATAATAGGTGGCTTGTAGTAGGGCTTCAACGTAGTATTTAATCAACTAATGTTAAAGGATGCTAGTTATTAATGAGTTCTTTATACCCGCCAATATATCAACAATTTTTTTAAATAAATACTGGGTTGACTAGTCGAATTGAGAGCTATAGACTCCATGAAAATTATGAGTGGCTATGGTTAAGTTTGGGCGGTTTATTACCTCCACGCTTGGACTTTATTTATTTCAAACTTTAGCATTATTAAAGCAATGGAGTAAGTATTAAGATGATTTCAATACTGACCTGTATTCACAAACTCACTATTTGTATCGCAGTACTAACAAGGCAATGAAAATATAAGACATCACAAGCTCGCCTGTAAAGTAGCTTTTATATCGGATTTTTAGTAATGAAAATAATCATAGATAATTTTGAACACAGACCGGAAGTAAAGTAAAAAGTATAAAAACCCTAAATATTAAAAAGAAACGGAGGCATTGATGGCAATAATTGTCGTAGCATTAGGTGGAAATGCATTGCAGCGTAAAGGCGAGGCATCAGCCACTGCTCAAAAGGCAGTAGCTTGCGAGACTGCAGTAAAGCTAGCTGCAATCGTCAGCCAAGGTCATCAGCTGATCATAGTGCACGGTAATGGACCGCAGGTTGGTAATATACTACTTGCACAGCACGCCATTGATTCTAAGGAGATACCTGCTTTGCCACTAGATACTTGTGTCGCGATGACGCAAGGTTCAATTGGTTATTGGTTGCAGCAAGCACTAAATAATGAGTTTCAAAAAAACAATCTTAATAAACAGGCTGTTTCTATAACTACCCAGATGGTTGTTAATAAAGATGATCCAAAGTTTCTTAGTCCAGATAAGCCAATAGGTCCATTTTATAACTCTAAAGATGAAGCAATAAATGCTGCTGATGGACAAGGTTATACTTTCCATGAAGATTCTGGCCGTGGCTGGCGACGTGTCGTGCCTTCACCAGCACCGGTTACAATAGTTGAGACTAATGCAATCAAAGCTTTAATAAACGCAGGAATAATACCCATTGTCGCAGGGGGCGGTGGAATACCAGTCATCAAGCAAGCTGATAATAGCTTGCAAGGTATAGAAGCGGTGATTGATAAAGATTCTTCAGCAGCTTTGATAGCGGAACTTTTGGGGGCTGACCAATTTATTATATTGACCACAGTATCGACCGTTATGCTGGGATTTGGTACCCCTCAAGAGACGGCCTTAAACAGGGTTAGCAGTGATGACATTACACGCTATATAGACGACGGTCAGTTTGGAGCTGGTAGTATGCTACCAAAAGTTAAGGCCGCCCAGCAGTTCGTAAAGCATTCAGGCAATAATGCCATGATTGGAGAGCTAAATGAAATTGAAGCTATTATAGCCGAACACGCTGGAACCATAATTACTCCTTAGCGGTCTAGTTTCTGCTATTCTTTTATGATGAGTACTTATTTTTTAGTACTCATTTTGCCGAGCAGATAACATCATACTGCGCCTATCATATATTAGCGCCTCCAACCATTGGCTATGCAGAACCGATCCCAGATAGCGCTGTGTACCAAGCACTATCAGCTGGGATGCCATAAATCGCATTTTATATAGACAGGTCTGTTGATGAGTTTATTATTAATGCAGTCAAAGCCAGTTACATCGATTAATTACTTAGTTCATTGAAGCTGCCAACTTAACGATCGCTTTTTCAAACACTTCAAACGGCGGGTTAACCACACCAGCGCCAATCATACCGATACCAGCGTCTTTAGTACCACCGACCAAAAAACTAATTGCCAGAGCAGCCGCCATGGCGAATCCACTAATACCAAAAGTTTCAGTAATTGAACTATCACCAATACCAAGACCTGAGTCTTCTGGCTGCTAGCCGGCAAACATGGGACCCATGACTTGCTGAGCGAGTCCGGTAATCCATTGGAATCCTTCCATGTGCGAGACGCGAATACCAAACTTATTACCGTTGCGGCACATAGTAGTGACGATAGTGCTGTTCTCTACACCATGAGCGGCGTGCATGCCCTTAGTACCCGTTATAAAAAAGCCTATACTACGAGTTGCATAAAAATGCAAACTACAGTTATAGCTAAACGGATTGCAGATGGCTTTATTACTAATAATATTAAAGCTTTAGATAAAAAAAGTGATGATAGATAGTGGTATGCGCATGTATAGCTGATGATATTGGCTAACATTGCTTGATATTGCTTGATGTCGAGATAGACGGGGTAGTGCGTTAATAGCTTTATGGCTAGCTTAGCAGGCTATTTATTATTCAATGATGCGCTTATTTTATGTGAAAAACTTCCTTCCTATAACCTCTGTTTATTATACTCAATAAAACAAACCTACCGTGACGATAGGTTTGTTTTGAGCTGTTTTAAAGCACTATGTTTTCTTGTTGGCCGTTTTCCCATTTGATAATATTGTTAAAGGTAATTCTGGCTCTTCTGATCATAGCTTCCTCTGTTGCATAGCCGATATGCGGGACAAGAACCGTATTCGGAGCGTTTAGGATAGGATAGTCTGTGGGAACTGGTGGCTCCATATCTACTCTATCTAAGCCAGCACCAGCGATTGTGCCAGCGTGTAGTGCTGCTGCTAATGCAGCATTATCAACGATCGGCCCAACGGCAGTGTTGATTAACAATGCACTGGTTTTCATCAATGCCAGCTTGTCTGTATCAATCAAGCTTTTGGTGTCATCGGTTAGGGGGATATGAAGGGTGACAATATCACTGGTTTTTAACACATCATCTAATGCCTTGTATTCTACTCCTTTGTCTATCAGTTCTGCATTTACGCTTCTGTTATAAGCAATGACTTGGCAGCCGTAAGCCAAACCTAATTTAGCTACTGCGCTACCGATATCGCCAGTCCCTAATATGCCCAAAGTTTTACCGTTTAAATCAGTCTGTTTGTAGCCAGTCTTTGTACCGCCCTCTCTAGTGACTGCATCTAAAGGTACAATATTACGTAATAAAGCGGTTATTAGGCCAAAAGTCAGCTCTGCTACAGAGTTTGTGCTGTAACCTGCAGCATTTGAGACTTTAATGCCTTTTTCTTTGCATTTTGCTAAATCGATATGATTATAACCAGTGAAAGCGATTGAGATATAAGTTAGTTTTTCGGCAGCATCGATCACATCGCTACTCAGTGGCGTATTAGCTAGTACTAAAATCTCTGCATCTTTAATTCTTACCTTGATAGTCTCATCATCTAATTTTCCGTCGTCATACACAACTAACTCATGCCCACTATCGGTTAAAGGTTTTGTTATTATATTTAACTCTGCATCACTAATTCCTAGAGATTCTAAGATTACTATTTTCATTTTTTATTCTTCCTTAATTTATTATCATTACCCTTAATAATACTGGGCGATTTTTATCTAACTACCTAATTATTCAAATATTTTTAAATTTTATTGATATAACCATCCTTGATAGTAATACCTTTACTAAAAGTTATGGCTAGTAGAGTCTAGGTCATACAACTAAATAAGGCAACCCGCTTTAAAGCCTAAGATCAACCGATATTTCAGCCTCTATAAATCATGGACAGTCTTAAATATAGTGAGTGGTACTAGGATGGGAGCGCTTAATTTTGCAGCGATGTAATACAAGAGTTGTACTTACAGTTTAACTAACAGTCGAACTGACATTTGAATTAAAGGTAAAAGGATTTAGGTTATAAAACGCCAGAGCAGATGGGGTTTTATTTCCAAGCTAGTTGATTGGGTTCTTCTGGTTATTTGTTACGAATTTGAGAGTAGGGGTCAGTAATCTGATTATCCTACTATCTATTATTTTGGTATCCTTTTATAGTTCTTGAGTAGTAACAGGCCATTACTTGCTGCATTATTGGGTTTTGATCTTAGAGGGTGTTAATAAATTGTGCTTTATAAACTCATACTAAATAAGCATTTGCAGGTTGCACTGCTATTTTTGCTGATCCAGCAAATCATCGTTGCTTCATCAACGTACTTTATTGCGCGCCTTGCACAAAGTTTAACTCAAGACACCATCTCGATTTTCTATATGGTGCTATTTGCCGTTTCTTTGCTAGCAGTTTATGTGCCTGTCTACTTTTGTGTCACCAATACGGAGCGTGCTAAGTACGACGCTCATAAGCTTTATAACGACGCCTTTCATACTGTATTTTTAGGCAAGAGCTATTTGTTATCCAGCGACGAGTTGCAGAGTACGGCAACGACAACTCTCGCCCAAGAAAGCAAGTACACCCTTGAGACAGTTATCGATAGTGTTTTTGACATTTCAGCTTTGGTGCTTAATGTCTTATTTAACGTGTTAGTCATTGCTTGGTTTTTGGATGGTAGCTTATTGCTTGGTTATGCAGTAGGAATTATTTTCGCTTCTGTGTTTGTACATCTTAGACGCCATGCTCTAAAAATGGCCGCAAAAACAGACCAACAGTCTCGGCTAAGCTTTTTGATAGTTGGGATAATGTCGTTATTTCTAACAAGCATAACTACACGTTATATAACCATATAGTTCAAAAGAGCTTCGCAACAGCTAAGCATAACAGCGTTAAATCCACCTCAATCCAGCATATCAATTCAAGCGTTGGTATGATCATACTTATGCTGCCGGTATTTGTGGTCACGGGATGTATCTTTAATAACAACTGGCACGATGCTGCGACGATGGCGGTATTAATTGCAACGCTGCCAAGACAAATTCAACTGTTGCAAATGTGCTATGCGTTGGTTGGCTATCACACTAGTATTGGCGTTCTTAAAACTATGCTAGAGGGTATTTTGCAAATCTTAAAACCTGTTACTGTTAATTTAGATAGCTATATTCAGGCAGACCAAATAAGGGTGAAGCAAACTGGGGAAGTTTTTGATTCAACACAGCTTCCCAAGCAGGGTAGGATAACGTTAGTTGGTAATAATGGCGTTGGTAAATCTTGTATGCTGCTCAAGCTTAAAGCCCGCTACCAAGAACAGACTTACTATTTACCCGCTAAGCACAATTTGTATTTTAATTACAAAACAGACCAACAGCATCAGGGTTCAACAGGACAACAACTAATCAAACAAATTCAAGAAATTAGAAGGGATGATCAAAGTAATATTGTAATGCTTGATGAATGGGATGCACATTTGGATAGACACAATACCCAGATCATAGATCGATATCTTGATGAGCTTGCCCAAAAAAAGCTTGTCATAGAAGTTAGGCATTGAGCTAAAAATATTTTAATCTATTTACTATCAGTAGCATACAGCTGAAAATTCAAACTCTCATTCAGTTCTTCACTAGGCAAGCCAATAGGATTGACAGCTATCTGATTAATCAGCAATAGCCCTAGGTCTACTTTTCATTCAGCAGCCTTCTAAACCTATAGGGCCGCCATTCATTTATATGGGCTATTAAGTTAACAATATAGTATTCAAATGCGTTAATCATACTTATAATCTTATTAATATAGAATTAACAAACATAAGCAAAGGAATACTTATGAAAGGTTTTTTTGAAAAAATAAAATCTATGACTAACTTAGCTAGCAAGGAGGATAAACTGGCTGTAGAGCAACTCACCGCCATTCTTGCACCTTTAGCAAACGTGGATGAGAGCTATCCTCAACGTATTCTCAGCTATATTGTTAGTGCTGACGACCCCAATATATTATTAGAATTACAGAACCGCAGCGATGACAAAGCTGGGGTATTAATGAATTTCCCAGGAACCGTCGGCTATTATTGGGGGAGTTATCGCCCGACAGATAAAGAAGATAAGCAAGTCGCTAATAGCGTTAAAATTAGAGATAAGTTCTATCAACGAATTTTCAAAGCCCTAAGCCCTGAGCAAATTATCCGTTATAGTAAGTTTTTGGCTGCAGTCACCCAACTCAAAAATTATAAAGTGCTATCTCCACTAAGCCCAGAATGGTTCACTTATCTCATCGCTGATGGATTAAGTACCTCACTTGAGAGAAACAACAACAGTGACATCAAACATCGGAATAATTGGTCGCATGCCCATCTGCTGGCTGTCTTAAAAGCCGATGAGCAAAATAAGGAGGATAGCGATGCCTATCGTTTATTACTTTCACAAATCTTTGAGCGTAAAGAGGTGGACAGTTATTACAGTGATAGCCTACATTTGCTTTATCAGTTTGCAGACACTATAGAGCTGTTGCAACAGCACAAAGCATTGTTAGATGAGCTAATTCCTGCCTTATCGGCCAAAGGGCAAGAGCAGTTTATAGACAGCTTCGCCAAGTATCATCCTGATTTTATCAAGCAATCCCCTTATCTAGTCGCCACCTTAGCTACTAGCACTAGCAAAACAGTGCGCGAGTTGGCACTGGCCAAAATCAATCTGTTTGAGCAAGCAGAAATAAAGCCTTATCTGATTGAGTTGTTAACCAATGGCAGCAGCAAACAACGTCGAGAAATCGCTGATATCATCGCCCGACAGGGCGCGCAGCAAGACGTTGATGGTGGTGATAATAGCGCTGAGAGTCGCGAAATACTAGAGCAAGCTTTAGCTAATGAAAAGCAGAAATCGGTGATTCAAGCGCTAGAGTCGGCGCTCAGTCGATTAGATAGTGTCGCCCAATTAGCGGAAGTGGAGTATGTAGTGAGCGATTTTGCGGCCATAGTTAGCCAAGATCTCCCATATAGTAGCGTGGAAATACTAGCGCAAAATTATGCAGAGCTATTGGAGAAAAAACAGCTCGCTGCCGAGCAAGAAGCTGAGCAAAATAAAACCTCTGATTATAAATATACGTGGTCACAAAAAAACTATCGTGAGTGGAAAAAGCTAAAACCTGAGCAGTATGGTCACAACCTAATCGATGCCCTCAATGGCAAAGGTAAAATAAGCAGTCTTGATAATAGCAATATGATTGAGTTGTGCGCTTATAAGAATCGATTAAAAAACCTACCAGAATTTGGTTTGCATCACGCCATCCGTCTAGCAAAAAGTGGCGATTCAGTCAGGAGTTATCAGCTAGAGAATTACATCAAACCTGAGAATTTAGCCACTATAGAGCTACGCCAGTATGCGCAAGTACTCAAAGATTGCCAAATCGAACATCCAAATCGTAGCATTGCTATAGAGTATCTAGAATATGTTTGGTCGCCTCTTCTACCTAAATACATCAATAAACCTGAGCAGATCGTCCCTTTCTTTATGGAAAATATTGATTATTTATCAGAGGCTTTAGGACTGCTTCCTAGTTCTATTGCAGGACATTGGCGAGGTTTAGAGCCTAGCAAAGCTATCGAGATACTAGCTGCTTTTGCGCAAATTCCTAAACAATTTATTCCTAAAATTTTAGAGCTAGCCTTAGGCGAAAATAAAAGTTTACGGCATGATGCGCAAGAGCTGCTATCTAAGCTGCCTAATATTCATGAGCGTGCTATCGAAGCTTTGGCCAATGGTAAGCAAGCGATAAGAGTGACGGCCGTTGAGTGGCTGGCACGTCTTAATGACCGGACTGATGCTCACAAAGCTGAAGTCTTAAAAGCGTTGTATGATTTGCTCAAAAAAGAGAAAAAAGAGATCGTCATCGCCAGTATATTGACGGCGCTTGAGAGCATGGGTGAAGACATCAGTAAATATCTGTCGCCGACCGCCTTATTAAAAGATGCCGAACAGGGACTAAAGGCAAAGGTATTAAAAAGCTTTGAGTGGTTTAAATTGGATAGTTTGCCAGCAGTGCAATGGCAAGATGGCAAAACCGTCAATCCCAAAATTATTCAATGGTGGGTAGTGTTAGCCGAAAAACTCAAAGACCCGGCACCCAATGGTCTATTGCAACGCTATTTAGGATTACTTGATGCCAAGAGCCAACGCAACTTGTCGTTATTTTTATTACAGAGCTTTATCGCTGAAGACACTCTTAATCCAACCCTTGCGCAAGCAATGGACATTGCTAACGCTGAAGCGCCTGCACGTCTTGCCCAATATCAAGATTACTATAAGCGCTATGGTAAAGATGATCCTGACGGCTGGTATGCTAAATACGCCAATGTGACTCTGCATGAAGTGATTGAAGAGATTAAGAAAGAACAGCTGGCTATTTACTTAGGGTCAGCCATCAAAAGCAAAGGAATGCTGGCGCTTACTTATAGAGCAGAAGGCAGCAAGACGGTCAGTATCTTGCAGGACTATATGAAAAATCATTATCGGCGCACCTCTCAAATCACTGCGATGCTTACCGTGTTTGCTATGAGTGATGATCCGTTGATTATTCAGCTATTACTGGGACTATCACGCCGCTATCGCACCAGCTCCATTCAAGACTTGGCCAAGCAGTTAGTGGGTACGATAGCTGAGCGTAATAACTGGACTGCCGATGAGCTAGCAGATCGCACCATTCCTACCGCTGGGCTCGATGAAAATGGCATTTTAATCATCGATTATGACACGCGTACGCTAAGTGCCTATGTCGATGACAAAGACAAGTTTGTATTAAAAAACGAAGCGGGCAAAGTCATCAAATCATTACCAGCAGCCAGACAGAACGATGATGCCGCTATTATCAAAGAAGCCAAAACCTTATTTAGTAATAGTAAAAAAGAGTTCAAACAAGTCGTTGACTCTCAGACCATACGCTTATATGAAGCCATGTGTAGCGAGCGGCTTTGGACGAGTAGCGACTGGCAGGAATATCTATACGCCCATCCTATTATGAAGCGCCTGATTACTCATTTGATATGGATAGAAGTTGATAGAGACGGCAAGCAAATAGTATCCTTCCGTCCGAGTGACGATGGCAGTTTATTAGACTTTAACGATGATGAAATCAGCTTGCAAGCTGACAGTTATATTAAGCTGGCGCATGGCGTGTTACTCACTGCTGAGGAGGGCGAGCAGTGGCGTGAGCACCTCAAAGATTATGAGGTTAAGTCGCTATTTGGTAAATTTACTCAATTTGATCACGCACTACCAGTATTTAAAAAAGAGCAAGATCAAATCGACGAATTCAAGGGCTATTTGACTGATACTTTTACGCTGCGTGGACTGCTAACCAAAATGGGTTATAAGCGCGCCAGTATCGAAGATGGCGGCTCATTCGATCGCTATTATAAAAATTATGACAGCTTGGGTTTATCAGCAGTCATCGTATTTAGTGGTAGCTACGTGCCTGAAGAAAACATCCCAGCTGTACTGTATGAGCTATGCTTTGAAACCAAGCAATCTTATTCATGGAATACCGACTATGTTGCCTTAACGGATGTCAATCCTATCCTATTGGCTGAAAGCTATGCCGAGTACAAAACCGTCGCTGATGCTACTGGCGGCTTCGATGCGGACTGGGAAAAGAAAACCCCTTGGTAGCATTGGATGAAATGACTAGTTCTTGTTATAAATAATAGATGACCGCTTTTTGATTAAGGATAAACAATGAGCACTGCTACTGACAGCAATACTGAGAATAATACTGAGAATAATACTGAGAATAACAGTAACCAGGGTAAGAGTATCCTCAAACAATCCGCTGAACACCGTTATGCTGACGAGTTGGCACGATTGATTGAGTATGATGCCGCTGAAAATAATCTTAAACCCATAGGTTGGATACTCTCCCCAAAAGCGGTACGTAAATTTATCTTAGGTGACGATGCTTTGGATATTAGCCGTAAGTTTTATGGGGACGATGCTTTAGCCGATCGCTGCATTGTGACTTTATTAGGTAAGCAAGGATTAATGCTAGTAGGGGAGCCAGGTACTGCCAAATCCATGCTATCTGAGCTATTGAGCGCGGCGATATCAGGCGATTCTGGTCTTATGGTGCAAGGGTCGGCAGGCACTACTGAGGATCATCTGAAGTACTCTTGGAATTACGCACTATTACTAGCAGAAGGTGCTAATACTAAATCACTAGTGCCATCACCGCTCTATCAAGCTATGGAGCAGGGCAAGATAGTCAGGCTTGAGGAGATTACTCGCTGTCCGCCAGAGATTCAGGATGTACTCGTATCGATGATGTCTGAGAAAACCATGATGATTCCTGAATTTGGTGATGCGGGTCGATTATTTGCGCAGGCAGGCTTTAATATTATTGCCACCGCCAACTTACGAGATAAAGGCGTGCACGAAATGTCATCAGCATTAAAACGTCGCTTTAACTTTGAGACAGTACATCCTATTAGTGATCCTGCCTTTGAGAAGTCGTTAATACTCAAACAGTTACGCACTGAGCTTGGCGATCTTGGCGCTGGTATCAGCAGTGAGATTACGATCAATGAGGATGTCGTTGATCTATTGGTCACAGTCTTTCAAGAGCTGCGTCAAGGTCAAACCCAATCAGGTACTAATATCAAAACCCCTGATGCGGTCATGTCATCAGCAGAAGCGTTCAATGTGGCCTATGCTTCGGCGTTAGAAGGTTATTATTTGGGCGACAAATCATTGTCAGCGAATGCGGTCGCCAAGCAGATTATCGGTGTCGTGCTCAAGGATAATCCCGATGATATCAAGCGCATTCGTTTTTATATGGACAACGTCGCAAAAGAGCGCGCAAAAAAAGATAAAACATGGAAAGCCTTTTATGAAGAAGGTAAACGCTTTTGGCAGTAATGGTTAACAAGCGGTGTTGAAAATAATTTAATCAATCTTGTTAATTAAAATCCAACTTTACAACAAGGCGTGTTTTTAATTATGGAAAATCGGTTACCAGCACGTCTTATTACTGCTCTAGCTCAGCTAAAAGCGCTCAATGAGTTGGGCATTACTTTATTGCCCGTGCGTCATCACAGTCCCGCTTGCGCTTTTGCTACCGGACAGGCACTTAGCCAGCTACAACCTGCTGATATTCTTATCGAAGCGCCGGCTAGCTTTAATGATTTATTGCTTGATCTACAACACCCCGATAACAGGCCGCCTTTAGCTGTTCTTTGCCAAACGCAAGCGAGTACTATTGTCAACGATAGTGAGCAAGGGTCCAAAACCAGCAATGACATCAGTTCTAAGGAAGATAAAGACAGTAAGCAGAAAAAGGGGCGCAAGCGAATTTATTCTGCCTATTTTCCTTTTTGTGACTATTCACCTGAATGGGTAGCGCTGCGTTTTAAAAGTACCCCTTCTTTAGCTAAACCGCCACATGTTGAATGTATTGATTTGCCATGGTCACACCAAGTTGAGCATCGTGAACGAGTAAATTCTGAGCAAACATGGCAGACACAGAGTTTACAGCAAGAGCGCTATCTTGCGCACAGTCAGTACATAAAAGCACTGGCAGATAAGTTGCATTGCCGAGACCATGATGAAGTCTGGGAACATCTGTTTGAGCTAGATACCACGCTTGAATTACGAGCGTGGCAGACATTCTTTTATAAAGTGCTAATCTGGTGCGCCATGTCACGTTTGGATTATGAGCAGGATGTGCTAGAGTCAGAAAGCGCATTAGTACGTGAACAGCACATGGTCAAATGTATTGTGGCTCGCTATCACTTTCATCGTGATGAAGCCTCTAACTCTAAAACCAACTCTAAAGCGAAAAAGCCTGAAATAGTGGTGGTAACTGGCGGTTTTCATACCTTGGCTTTAATTGAATTATTATATCAACAGCTGATCGAACAACCGAATAAACAAGCTGTAAAAACGGTCAAAAATAAGGTCAACACCGAAATTAATTTTCCTGCTTCCGCCATCAATACTACCCCTGATGAGTCATGGTTGATTCGCTATAGTTTTGATAGGTTGGATGCGTTAAATGGCTATGCTTCAGGTATGCCATCGCCAGCTTTTTATCAAAAGTGTTGGCAACAAAGACTGGCATTCGATAACAGCCCTGAGCCTAGTAACAGCCCTAAGCTTAGTCAAAGCGAGGAAAATAAACAAAGTGAAAGCCAAGCCCGTCACCGCCTAGTCATTGATTTCCTCAGCGATTTTTCTCAGCAATTGCGTAGTGAGAAAATTAGTCTCAGCAATTTTATTACCGTCAAAACCGCCAGCGAGCAAGCCATCCGTTTGGCTGAGTTACGGGGACATCGTTTGACTGGGCGCTTCGATTTAATGGACGCTTGCTATAGTAGTTTTTTGAAGGGTAGTAGTGACAACGGCACGCAAAGCTTCCACCGATTGCTGCAGCAACAGCTAGGTGGTTCGCAACTCGGACAAGTGATTAGTACTGGAAGTACACCGCCGTTATTAGCGCAAGTCTATGATTTAATCAAATCAAATCGTTTTAAGCTCGATGATACCTTAAGCAAAACCGCCAAGCTCGACGTTTTACGAGATGCTAACCATCGTCAGCGTAGTTGCTTGCTGCACCTGCTAGCGTTTTTGGACGTCGGATTCGCTAGACGTTTGAGCGGTCCTGATTTCTTACACGGTGGGCAACTGCACTTGCTGTTTGAAGAGTGGACTTACGCTTGGACACCGCAAATAGAAGCGCGTTTGATAGAGCTGTCCGAAGAAGGCTCGGATATTTATCAGTTGGCTATCCAGCGCTTATTAAAACAGCGTGAACAGTTCGATGAGCAAGCTCAAAGTCAGTCCTCAGCTCAACTTATTGGCCTATTGATTCAAGCATCGATGATGGGTTTGACAGAACAAATTGATAATTTATTGAAAGAAGTAAAAGATATTTTGCCGCATGATCCAGATTTGGCTTCGGTGCTGGCTTGTGGCCAACATCTAATGTATTTGTGGACGGGTAAACGCTTTTTACAACTACAAGACGATCAACAGTTAATCGATCTTATTGCTCAAATTCCAGTAACTAGTCTTTTTTTATTATCGCAACTACAAACGCCCAATGACGATCAAGTCCGAGAGATTTTAACTCAGATCTTAAGTTTGCGAAATTTATTAAAACAAATAAATTCTATCTTGCGTGCTACTACAAACACGGTTGCTACCGCTGCTCATCTTCAGCCAACTAACAATATAGTTCCAACTGTTAATATAAATTTTGACGCTGTCCAAGACTTCCAAAATGATAGCGATCTGCTCAGCCAATATCATATAACCTTGAACAGATTATTGCCCGACTGGCAGGATATTGATTTATTGCTCGGAGCCGTGCATGCCCTATCATTTATCGATAATATCAGTAATGAGAGTCAGCTCTCCGATCAATTGCAGCTGCATTTTGGCGTTGGCGCTCATGCCGAGCAAGCAGTGGCTTATTTATCAGGAATGATGGAAGCCGTACCAACTCTGTTTTTGCATCACCAAGCGATGACACAAATGCTGGATCGTCTGGTTTCGCAGTGGGATAAGGCAACTTTTATTGCGCTGCTACCAGATTTGCGCTTGGCGTTTACAGCACTCAAACCTATGCAGACCAATGAGCTGGCGCAGCAAGTCGCTACCTTACATGGAGTTTCCAGCACTGAAGTGACACAGTTTCAAGGTCAGATTAGTGAAAGCGACATGCTAAAGGGTCTGGTACTGAACCAGCAGTTGCAGCAACTATTGACTGAACGTGGACTGATAGGCTGGAGTGGCCAATGATGAATGATTTTAACTTACCCACTGACTTATCTGCTGATTTGCCAACGCCATCAGGTAATAACGCACAAAACGCTAAGTCTACTGCTGCAACCGACATTGCCGACGATAGTAACAGCGATAGCCTCGCACGTTGGCGTCTTATTTTAGGGCGTTATAGTGATAAAGCCTTGTCGGATGTGGCGTTAAATAACGAGCAAATGCGTTTGGAGCGCAGTCTCGATTATTTATACAATCGAGAATATGACAATCGCGGCGATATGTTGGGTAAGCGGCGTGGTCAAACGGGTAGCCGCCTCAGTGGACAAGGCGGTTCGCTCGACGATTCGCAATTAACCGCGATTAATTGGCTCAATCAAGCACAAGATTTGTTTCCAAAGAGCACTTTTGAGCGGGTACAAAACCATGCATTTGAACGCTATCAATTAACCAGTTTACTTAAAAACGATCAAGTGTTGGAGCAGTTAGAGCCCACGCCGCAACTCGCCAAAACTTTGCTTAGTTTGCGGGGTCGTTTGAGTGAAGATACTAGAGACAATGTTCGCCGTATTATTCAAAGAGTAGTAGATGATATCGTCGCTAAGCTCAGACCTGATTTTGTCAACGCTATTCAGGGTAGACGCAATCGATTTCGCCGCTCCTTTATCGCCAATAGCCAGAACTTCGACTGGCGACGCACTATAGCCACTAATCTTAAACACTATAACCAAGACCTGAATAAAATTATTATCCGCGAACCTGTATTTAATGCGCGGGTGCAGCGGCATTTGCCTTGGACGGTCGTACTGTGTGTTGATCAGAGCGCGTCTATGCTCAGCTCGGTGATGTACAGCGCTATTTGTGCCAGTATTTTGACGAGTTTGCCAGCAGTAACAGTCAAACTATTGGTGTTCGATACTAATGTGGTTGATTTATCGTATATGGCACATGATTCGGTAGAGGTGTTATTGACGGTACAATTAGGCGGTGGCACTAACATTGCCAAAGCGGTGCAATATGCCGAAACTTTAATAACAGAACCTACTCGTACGATCTTTGCCTTGATTAGTGACTTTGAAGAAGGCGGCTCTGTACCGCATTTGCTGAGCTCAGTGGCTAGAATGCATGGGCAAAAAGTAAATCTGATTGGTCTTGGCGCTTTAGATGAAAGCGCTAATAGTGTCTATGATATTCAAATGGCACAAAAACTCTCTGAGCAAGGCATGCAAATCGCAGCGCTTACGCCTGAACATTTTGCTGAATGGATAGCTGAGGTGATAAATTGATGAGCGTTGCCAGTATTTATCTCGCCTATGATGACAGCGCCTTGACCACCTACGCCAATGCTGGATTATTACGCCGTGCCCAAAAAGATGTGGCAGCTAATAAAATTGAGCTGATTGCAGGTGATGATTCTATCAACAGTGCCGAGCAAATCATTCTAGACAGTGATGGGCAAACGGTTATCTTGCCGAGTAGTGGTTTGACGAATGCCAGTTGTAATTGCTCATCAGTCAGCGCCTGCAAACATATTTTGGCGTCAGTATTGTATCTGCAATCGTTAGCCGAATCTGCTAAAGGACAGGACATTGATATAGAGAGTCACCAAGCAAGCAGTAGCATCGAAGCAACCAATAATACGTCAAATAATATCGAATCTAACAAGGTGGTTAAAGAGAAAATCGATAGTGAGAATAAAGTCCCCAAGGTCAATGATGACAGTTTAAACAAAGCTAATAGTTCTAAAAATACTACCAATACTAGCAACGCTACCGTCAAAACAGCAGTCGCTGAAGTGCTTACTTTTAGTCTAGACGACTTACAGAAATTTGCCAAAACTATTCCCAAAGCCAAACGTCTTAAAGCCATGCTAATGGCTGCTCATTATTTAGAGAACTTTGATAAAGTTGACTCTAGCGATTCTGCTAATAATAGTGACAAGTTGCAAGCCAAGGTGATTGATGAGACCCAAAGTCTATGTATTCATTTGCCCCATCAAAATGAAGAAATACGCTATATTTTGGGCGCTGGATTCGCAGGGATGCTATCCAAAATTGAGCGCGATGTAGACAGTTATCATTGGCTGGCACTGATAGCTGTACAAAGGCTATATGGCTCAGAAGAGGGCATAGCCAAGATACGTCAGTGGTTAGCTGAACAATTATCCAACACCAGCAGTACAGCTAGTGTGAGTTTAGATACCTTGTCAGCGCTAACGAAGATAGTGTTAGATGATATTGCTTTTGACG
>NZ_JAGYWV010000013.1:0-89311 GCF_019279065.1 Psychrobacter sp. BF1 | reverse complement strand
GAAGTGAAACATCATCGCGCCAATGGTAGTGTGGCCCCGGCCATGTGAGAGTAGGTCATCGTCAGCTCTCTATTCTAAAATCCCCCAATCAGTTATCTGGTTGGGGGATTTTTTTATCTTTACTTTAATAGTGACCTACACCGAAAACCCTATTTAAAGGGTTTTCTCTTGCGCAGCCTAACAAAGCAGTGCTTTGTTTTAACGGCGCTCAGGTTATCGTCAGCTCTCTATTCTAGATTCGCCCCTTAACTTAATTGTTAAGGGGCTTTTCTTTGGTTGCCTGTAATATTAGTCGATTGCAAAAAATACTGACCTTATATTATTTATAATAAAAAAGACTGCTATGGCAGTCTTTTTTTGCGCTATAGCTTATAGTTAGGCATTGAGTATCCGATTTTATTACAAGGATATGATGTGATAGCAACTTTTATCATCATTATATATTTTGCTACTGTAGTAAACTTAGCTTAAAGTAATCATTCAAAATATAAGTTTTTATATAAGTAGAAAATTATGTCAGTCGATTTTAGTAATACCTTGATAGTGGCTATTTCTGCCACTGCTTTATTTGATTTATCTGAATCAGAAAATCATCTGCTACAGTTGCTTGAGCACCGTCCTAACCAAGCTATAAAAGAGTTTCGTGACTATATGGCTGAGCGTGAGAATGAGCCTTTGGCTATAGGAGCGGGCTACCCACTTATAAAAGCTTTGCTTAACCTCAATAACTATTGCCACGATTGCACTCAGCCTGATATAGATCTTCAGGCTCCCTTAGTCGAAGTAGTGATCGTCTCCAAGAGTAGTCCTGATACTGGTATACAAGTGCTCAACGCCATTCGTGAGCATGGTCTGAGTATTTCACGTTCAGCCTTTATATCGGGTAGTTTAGTAGCGCCTTACATTAATGATTTTAATATTGATTTGTTTTTGACTACTAATCGTAATGACGCTCAGCAAGTCGCTGATGCCAATATTTGTGCTTGTGCTATCCTTGATGCTACTCCAGTAAATACTTATGAGTTAGACACCGAGCAGCTGCGGATAGCTTTTGATGGTGATGCGGTACTGTTTGATGACTCAGGAGAGCTATTGTATAAGCAGAAGGGTCTAAAGGCTTTTCATGACCGTGAAGCACAGATGCGTGATTTACCGATTGAAAAAGGTCCTTATGCTGAGCTGTTGATTAAGTTATCGAAGTTACAAGAGCGTCTACCTGTGCACATGGATCATCGGCCTATTAACATCGCTTTAGTAACCGCCCGTAATGCACCAGCAGATTTGCGAGCGATAAAGACGCTGCGACAATGGGGAGTAGACGTTGATATGGCTTTTTTCCTAGGAGGTCTTGATAAAACAGCCGTTCTGAAGACTTTTGCACCGCATATATTCTTTGATGACTCTATAAAGCACATTGATGCTGCACGTAACTTTGTGCCAACCGCCTTAGTACCTTATCATTCCACTTCGCTGCTACATGCTAATAACTACTCAACAGGCGATAAAGATGCTTCACTGCTGTCCTTTGTGCCTGTCGAGCCCGCTGTTTTGTCTGTAAATTACTAAAATTGTGCATTTACAATAATACTAGGCTCTTTATCTATGAACTGGCAATCGTTGCTTTCTTTGATTATAGTGCGCTTAAAGCAAGTCATTGGCTTATATGCCTTTGTACTCGTCCCTATGTGGGTTATGTTTTTCGTCAATAATATCTTTTTATTTGGCTTGTGGAATATATTCGGTATTGCCCCGCGCACCTTTGATTTACGCAGTATAGTGGGGGTGTTTGCCTCTTGGACTATGCATGGTGACATTACTCACATCATAGGTAATAGCTTAACCTTGCTACAGATACTTTTTCTATTTGGCTTATTTGAGAACAATGCTTATCGCACGATTTTGAAGCTTATAATCGCCTCAGGAGTGATGACATGGTTGATCGGGTCGGAATCATCGATTCATATCGGTGCTTCAGGACTTTGTTTTGCGATGCTCGGGTTTATGATAGGGGGAGCGGTATTTGCGAGACGATGGGGCTATTTGTTAGCTTGTATCGTTATGGGTGCAGGGTTTTGGTTTACTATTAAACAAGGACTAATGCCCCAGCAAGGTATCTCCTTTGCGGCGCATTTTGGTGGTCTATGCGCCGGTCTGCTATTAGGAGCTAATTCTAAACATCACTATTCATCAGTAACTAAGTATTCTTCGAACATACGCTGATAAATATAGGGTCGTCTTTAGTCAACGGCCGCCATGCAGTGGTTTGCTTGACATGATCATCAATGCTCAGCGTACTGTCTTTTTCTTGTAGAACATAATCTGCACGTGCAGGAGTAGCGCAATCTATAACTTGCGGCATCTGTTGGACACTTCTACGGCGCTCAAACAGATATAAGTTAACCAAATACATGTCTTTGTTATCTGCATTGGCGCGTGCATTGCCAGCGTCGGCGGCTATAAAGCGAAAAGTTTGCGGTTTCACATAGGACCAAGGACGAAACCAAGTGCTTTCTTCAACTTTTTTAACAACCGTTACTCCTTTAGGAAGTTCGGCAACTTGTTGGCTGAACCAGTTGTATTCCTGATTTATTTGAAAAGCAAAAATACCAATAGCACCAAACAAAGGAATAAGCCATTTTGGCGCCCGTTTACCTGCCAATTTGGATAGGTGAGTTATAATCAGTGCCACACCAGCTAAGCCGAAACCGGCAGCTATAGTAGCGATAAACTCAAATAGCATAACAGCTGTCCTTAACGCCATAGGCGCATTTAACACAATAATGAGTCGTCATAAAGTCTACCTCAATCAAAGCTACTTTATAACCTTAGGATAAAAAAATCACTCACAAGCAGCTACTGCCTGTGAGTGATAGATAGAGTAACTAACGATATCTTTAACATTTAAGCTTATTATATCTATAGCTTAATGGTCAATGGCACCGCCAGCACCACGTGGAGAACGTACGCTTTCAACCAACTCTTGGATATGTGCTGGTGGTGGCGCAGTAGCGTAAGATACAGCGAACGCTACGATAAAGTTAAGTAAGGCACCGACCGCACCAAATGATAATGGCGAGATACCAAACAACCAGTACTCTTCAGTATCAGGGAAGTTTGCAGTACCAGTGATGAAGAACCAACCTTTAAACATAAAGATATAGACTAAGATACTAATCAAACCCGTTAACATACCGGCGATAGCGCCAAGGTTGTTAATACGCTTAGAGAAAATACCCATCATTAGTACTGGGAACAGTGAAGCACCCGCAATACCAAAGGCTAGGGCTACTACTTGTGCGGCAAATCCTGGTGGATTAATACCCAAGTAAGTGGCAACCACGATCGCTACGCCCATAGTGATACGAGCATATTTTAACTCGTCTTTATCACTGATGTTCGGATTAAGGTTTCTTTTGATCAAGTCATGACTGATCGCTGATGAGATTGCGAGTAGTAGGCCAGCTGCTGTTGATAATGCTGCTGCCAAACCACCTGCGGCGATAAGACCGATAACCCAACCTGGTAACTGGGCAATTTCTGGGTTAGCTAATACTAAGATATCAGCATTCACGTCTAACTCGTTACCTGCCCAACCTCTGTCAGTAAAGACGCCATCACGCTCTAAGTCATGCTTGACACGTGCTTCATCAACTGCAGTTGTAGCCGCAGCAATGTCGCCGCCGTCAGCTTGTGCTGCTTTTAATGCGAGCTCAGCGGCGCCAAGTCCACTATCGCTATATAACTGAATGCGACCGTCATTATTCAAGTCGTTATACTTGATAAGACCTGTCTCTTCCCAAGTATTCATCCAATCAGGACGCTGATTATATTCAATAGCAGGCTGTTCTACGCCTTGTGGGTAGATAGTGTCGATTAAGTTTAAACGCGCCATAGCACCTACTGCTGGAGCAGTAAAATATAGTAGCGAAATAAACACTAAAGTCCAACCAGCTGTCCAACGTGCGTCAGCAACTTTAGGGACTGTGAAGAAACGAATGATAACGTGTGGCAGACCTGCTGTACCTATCATTAGAGATAGAGTAAATAACACCATATTTAGCTTGTTAGGTACGTCAGCTGTATAAGAGGTAAAACCTAAGTCAGTAACGACTTGGTTCAGCTTAGTCAAGATAGGAACGCCAGATTCTACGTGGTTTGAGAATAAGCCTAAACCAGGGATCGGGTTACCCGTCAACTCAAGCGAAATAAATACTGCAGGGATAGTATAAGCAATCATCAGTACTACGTACTGAGCAACCTGAGTGTAAGTAATCCCTTTCATACCACCAAGTACGGCATAGAAGAATACCACTACGGCAGCGATAATAAGACCAGTTGTGCTTTCAACTTCTAAGAAGCGTGAGAATGCAACACCAGCACCAGTCATCTGACCGATAACATAAGTAGTAGAAGCAATAATCAAACAGACCACGGCTATCATAGCGGCAGTCTTAGAGTAAAAACGGTCGCCAATAAAGTCAGGAACCGTGAACTTACCGAATTTACGTAAGTAAGGGGCTAGCAGCATGGCTAGTAGAACATAACCACCAGTCCAACCCATCAAGTACGTTGATGCGCCGTAACCACTAGTTGCAATAATACCTGCCATTGAGATAAATGACGCAGCACTCATCCAATCAGCTGCCGTTGCCATTCCGTTGACTACTGGATGCACACCGCCGCCAGCAACATAGAACTCACTAGTTGAACCTGCACGTGCCCACCAAGCAATACCGAAGTATAAAGCGAAAGATAGACCTACAAAAATGATATTAATAGTAAATTGACTCATAGGGCTATTCCTCGTCTACGCCATATTGTTTATCTAACTTATTCATACGCCAAGCGTAGAAGAAGATTAAGATGATGAATATGCCAATTGACCCTTGTTGAGCAAACCAAAAGCCTAAATCAGTACCGCCAATTTTAATACCTGAAATCAACGGACGTAACAAGATACCAAACCCATATGAGCACAGTGCCCAAACAATAAGGCTACCTATAATAAGACGGATATTGGCGCGCCAATAACCAGATGGATCATTATACTTATCCATATGACAACTCCTTTTGTCTAACATAAAACAGGGTAGATGGTTGGCATATACCCAGCAGTTATAATCTAACGCTCATCCCTTAACAAAAAAGCCAGCTATGCTATGATTCTAAACTTCCCAAAACAGTTTGATGAATCCAAATAACTGGCCACAATTATTAAAAAATAGGGCAAGAATCTCTGAAAATATTATATATGAAATATCGAATATTTTTTCAATAATACTAAAGATTGTAAAAACAATCTATCTAATTAAATAATGAAGCGGTAACAAAAGCAAAATAGACGCAGTGTGTTCTAAATATAATAACTGATAAGCTAATAGTTTTAATTCCATCACTGCGTAATGGACTTATTATAGTTGTCCATTGTAAACCTCTAAAAAATATATGCAACGTTAACAATAAATGAATTTAAATTACTTTATGTAACTAAATATTTATTTAATAGAAACAACACAGATTATCAGTTTGCTAACACTATAAATTTCTATAAAAAAATCACTCACAAGCTACTGCCTGTGAGTGATGAATAGCACCATTATAAAGAGACTACTATACTATTAATGTACTAGATAATCATTAATCTATTAGTGGTCAGAAGCACCAGATATGCCAATGCCGGTTTGCGAACGAACAAACTGAGCATCAAATGCCTTACGTTCTTTTTCTGCACGGGCTGATTTATCCGTTACCGAGAAAAACCAACAGCATAGGAATGATAGTGGCATAGCAAATAATGCCGGACCATTGAATGGGTTAGGTGCGGTCTCGGAAATCCCAAGCGTATCGACCCAAACGGCTTTAGATAGAATAATCAAACCAACAGCGCCTACTAGACCAACAATACCGCCAATTACAGCGCCACGCGTTGTCAAACCCTTCCAAAACATCGACAGTACTAGTACTGGGAAGTTGGCACAAGCAGCTACCGAGAATGCTAGACCAACCATGAAAGCAACGTTTTGTTTTTCAAACAAGATCCCTAGAATCATAGCAAAAACTGCCAAACCTAAAGTGGCATATCTTGAAACTTTCATTTCAGACTCAGGGGTAGTTTGACCTTTTTTAAACACGTTAGCATATAGGTCATGCGAAATAGCCGATACCCCTGAAAGCGTCAGACCAGCTACTACCGCAAGGATAGTGGCAAAGGCAACGGCTGAGATAAAGCCCATAAATAAATCACCGCCTAGCGCTTCACTTAAGTGAATGGCGGCCATATTATTACCACCAGTTAACTCTAATTGACCAGTAAGTGCTGATTTTGCGACATCAAGAAACTGTGGGTTATTGGCAATGAACAAGATGGCACCAAAACCAATAATAAAGGTCAGTAGGTAAAAGTAGCCAATAAATCCGGTTGCAACCACAACAGACTTACGCGCTTCTTTGGCATCTTTTACCGTGAAAAAGCGCATTAGGATATGAGGCAATCCTGCGGTACCAAACATGAGTGCAAGACCGAGTGATAGGGCATCAATTGGATTTTCAGTCAGTTTGCCAGGTCCCATAATCTTAACGGCATCTGTAACACTAGTGCTATGGGCTTTGCCATAGGCAACGATCGCCTGATTGAACATATTACTAAAGCTAAAATCAACCGATTTCATGACCATAAATGCCATAAAGGTTGCACCACTTAGTAGCATAACTGCTTTAATAATTTGTACCCAAGTGGTTGCCAACATACCACCGAATAGAACGTAGGCAGTCATCAATAAGCCCACTACAACTACGGCAATATTATAGTTCAAACCAAATAGCAGTTTGATTAACTGACCGGCACCCACCATCTGTGCAATCAGATAAAAAGCGACTACCACTAAAGAACTAAAAGCTGCCAGTGTGCGTACAGGCTTCTCTTCTAAGCGAAATGAAACCACATCGGATAAGTTGAATTTACCCAGATTTCGCAGGCGTTCTGCAATGAGGAATAATACGATAGGCCAACCGACCATAAAGCCGAGTGAGTAGAGCAAGCCGTCAAAACCCGAACTAAATACTAATGCTGAAATACCAAGAAAAGATGCGGCTGACATATAGTCACCTGCAATCGCTAAACCATTCTGAAAACCACTGATGCCACCGCCTGCCGTATAAAAATCTGCAGTTGATTGGGTTTGCCCAGCGGCCCATTTAGTAATTACTAGCGTAAAACCAACAAAGATCATAAACATGATAATTGCAGGCCAATTGGTTGCCTGTTGCTCGGCAACTCCTAAATCAGGACCCGCAAGTGCCATAGTAGAGCAGCATAAACTTATGAGTGCGACTAGTATCGCTTTAGGTGATGTTAATGTCATCTCAATGCGTTCCTTCTTCGTGTGCAATGGCCTCAATTTCTTTAAGGGTTTCTTCATTGAGTGAATCAAGCGTGTTGTTGGCAATATACGAATATACGCCACACAACACAAATGACAGCACGATAATCCCTAGTCCTAAGGGAATTCCCCAAGTAGTAACACCTCCACTAAACGAGCTTGCTAAAAATGGTTTATTGTAACCAACCAAAAGCATAAAACCGACGTAAACAAACAGCATAATTGCAGTTAACGTCCAGCTAAGTCTGCGCTTTTTACTTACCATCTCTTGAAACTTTGGATTATTCATAATTCGTTCTACCTGTGAATCATTCATAACCAACTCCTTGTTTTTTGGTCCAATCATGGACTGCTGCTTCAAATGGGGTATTTCATTGTCTAAATGAGCAAGTGACTGAAGTGTAGATACCTAATTCATCCCCGATCAAAGCACTATTTAGCAAAAGCTAACCGTGAAGTGCTTCATTGACCGACTATCACAGTCTTTGCTTTGGCTTACCTGAATAAAAATTCAGTAGCCTTGACTATGGATTTTCATCTCATCTCTTGTGTTTCTAACAATGTCGTTTAACGCTTGGTTACTCTTTATTACCATACTCATATGAACGGTAGTAATTCACCGATAAAGAATATATAAAAATTTCATCCAATTAACAATAAAAATATTTACTTTACTTTTTGTAACTAAATGTTTAATGCTAATTAGCTAGCAACTATTTATAGGATGCGAATGATGTTGATGTGCTTACTGATGCCTATGCTTGGATAAACCCCTGTTTGCACTATGGCTTTATTATTATAAACATAATAAAGCTTACTGATAATAAATGGCAGCTATTTTATAAATAAAGTTTGTGAGGTGATAATTGATCTTTATGGGACGTAATAATTAGCCCATTCAAATCAACTAAGCGCTGTAAATATTTGATTCTAACTATAATCTACAAATATCATTTTTCTATATCAGCGATGATAATCAAGCAGAAGCTGGGCAAATGGCTATTTACATAATGTTTAAAATTTGTAGGATAAGAGAAAAAAACAATCTAATGATTCATATTCAGCTAAAATGCCGCCACATGATATATCTCAGTTACCTTGAAACATATGAAGTTGTTATTTATTAGTGTTAAACAAAAGTAGTTAAAACACTATGAATAGGTGAGTGAGAGTCATAAAGACATTAGGATCTGCTTAATATCATTGGTGATATCAACAGGTCTCCTATATAAAATATAAGTGTGGAGCGTAATATGAGTGAAGGGATAGCGGGTTGGTTTAACGACATTGTAAACTATGGCGTAAGTGTCATCTGGGGCAATAATGATTGGTTGATTGTTGGTAATCCTTGGTATGGATTATTGATGTTTGTACTGATTGGCGCAGGTGTCTATTTTACCCTTGCTACTCGTTTTGTACAGTTTCGCCACTTTGGTCATATGTGGAAGTTATTACGAACCTCTAATCAAGGTCGCAAAGATGGAGGCATCAGCTCCTTTGAGGCGCTAATGACCTCGCTGGCCGCTCGAGTAGGTACTGGTAATCTAGCAGGGGTAGCGATTGCTATTTATCTTGGTGGTCCAGGAGCGGTTTTTTGGATGTGGATGACCGCTATAGTAGGGATGTCGACTAGTTTTATTGAGTCCACTCTAGCGCAAGCCTATAAAGTTCCACATACTGATGACAATGTCTATCGTGGTGGACCCGCTTATTATATTGAAAAGGGCTTAGGTCAGCGCTGGATGGCAGTGTTTTTCTCCATTTGTCTGCTAATCGCTTTTGGCTTAGCATTCAATGGGGTGCAGTCTAATACTATCGCTCAGGCAACTCATGAAGCCTTTGGGGTGCCAACTTGGATGACAGGTCTAGTATTAGTATTGTTAGTAGCACCAGTAGTATTTGGTGGTTTACGTTCAGTAGCTCGCATTGCCGGCAAAGTAGTACCCGTAATGGCGATTTTATATATCCTGTTAGCATTATTCATTATTGTTACTAACTTTAGTCAGTTTCCAGCAGCGATTGTGCTGATTGTTAAGTCGGCATTTGGCTTTGAGCAGGCAGCAGGTGGGGTGATAGGTTATGGTATCGCCCAAGCTATGATTAATGGTATCAAGCGCGGTTTGTTTTCGAACGAAGCCGGTATGGGGTCAGCGCCTAATGCTGCAGCGACTGCTAAGAGTAGTCCTGATCATCCAGCGGTCCAAGGGTTTATGCAGATGTTAGGGGTATTCATTGATACCCTAGTGATTTGTACAGCGACTGCCTCCATTATTATTTTATCAGGTGTGGTCAATCCTGATGTTGAGCAAGAAGGTATTCAGTTAACTCAGCTAGCTTTATCGCAATATGTTGGTGATTTAGGGGTAATATTCGTAGCAATTGCGATTTTCTTCTTCTCATTCACATCGATCATTGCTAACTATAGCTATGGCGAGTCCAACCTCGAATTTATCTCTGGTAGTAAAAATGCCAAAGTAATGATTATGGTGTTTCGCTTCTTAGTACTAGGTATGGTATTCGTCGGAGCGGTTGCAAGCTTACCCGCTATCTGGAACTTTGCTGATTTATCTATGGGTTTGATGGCTTTGACTAACTTAATAGCAATTGTTCTATTATCACCAGTAGCCCTACGCATACTGCGTGATTATGAACGTCAAGTTAAGGAAGGCAAGTCAGGTGACCAAATCACCTTTAATCCTGATCACTTTGTTAAGCTAAAAGATGAAGCCAATCGTGAAGCTTGGCCTGACTAGTTTAAATTAGTGATAACAAAAAGCCCGCTCATTAATGAGCGGGCTTTTTATTGGACAGTTTTTAATATATGAGCTTAGGACTAAAGCTTTAAACCAACCCTAGTCTTTAGGGGCTTACATATTTGGATAGTTAGGACCGCCGCCGCCTTCTGGGGTTACCCAGTTTATATTCTGCGAAGGATCTTTGATATCACAAGTTTTACAATGGACACAGTTTTGCGCATTAATGACGAAATGAGCACCTTTGGCATCTTCTACGACTTCATAGACCCCAGCAGGACAATATAGACGCGCTGGCTCTGCATACAAAGGTAGATTGATCGAAATAGGCACAGTAGCATCAGTCAATTTTAAATGTACTGGCTGATCTTCTGTATGGTTAGTATTAGAGATAAATACTGACGATAGCTTATCAAAAGTAAGCTTGCCATCTGGCTTAGGATATTCCGGCTTATAAGCATGAGCGGCGCGCTCTAATTGGTCATAATCACGTGCGTTATCATGAATAGTCAGAACAGCCTGACCACCGAGCAAGTTTTGCTCGATAAAGTTAAAGGCACCGCCCATCCACTGACCCATGCGATGCATTGAAGGCGAGAAGTTACGCGCATCAAAGTTATCTTTATACAACCATGAGTCTTTGTACATAGCCGTATAAGCCAGTACTTCATCGTGTTGACGGCCATCTTGCAAGGCTTCAAACACAGCTTCAGCAGCTAGCATGCCTGACTTCATAGCAGTGTGCGTGCCTTTGATTTTGGCAGGATTCAAGAATCCAGCATCATCACCAGCCAAGACCCCACCTGGGAAAGTCAATTTAGGCAAGGAGTTCAAACCGCCTTTAGTTAATGAGCGCGCGCCATAAGAGATGCGTTTACCGCCCTCTAAAATATTACGAATTAGCGGATGGGTTTTTAAACGCTGCAATTCATCAAATGGCGACATATAAGGATTGGAGTAGGAAAGGTCAATCACTATACCAAAGCTGACTTGATTATCTGCGGCAAAATATAACCACCAACCGCCTGATGAGCCTGTATCAGTCAAAGGCCAACCTGAACCGTGCATGACCACACCTTCTTCATGCTTAGCAGGATCAATATCCCACAGCTCTTTGAGACCAATTCCGTAATGCTGTGGATCACAATCTTTATCAAGGTTGAAACGACTGATTAAGCGTTTACCTAAATGACCACGGCTACCTTCAGCAAAGATGGTGTACTTGGCCAGTAGCTCGTAACCTGGCTCAAAGCTAGCCTTAGTGTCGCCATTGGCTGCTACGCCCATATCACCGGTTAAGATACCTTTTACTGAGCCATCATCGTTGTATAAGATTTCAGCAGCTGGGAAGCCTGGGAACATCATTACTTCTAGCTCTTCAGCTTGGGTCGCAAGCCAACGTACTACATTAGCTAAAGAGACAATATAGTTGCCTTTGTTGTGCATGCTTTCTGGAATAACTGAATCGATCAGCTTAGTACTACGCTTAGCTGAACCTAACATGTAGACTCGGTCTTCACGTGCAACAACCGTCAAAGGAGCACCTTTCTCTTTCCAGTCTGGAATCAGCTCATCTAAGGCGCGCGGTTCAATAACTGCACCTGATAAGATATGCGCCCCAAATTCAGAACCTTTTTCAACCACACATACCGAAAATTCGTCATTACCAGCAGCAATCGCTTGCTGACGCAGACGAATGGCAGCAGATAGACCAGCAGGACCACCCCCTACTACGATGACATCGAACTCCATCGATTCACGCTCAATCTCAGGCTCTTCAGCAACCACTAATTCTGGTTGCTTTTCAACGCTAACAGCTGCGATAGGTTGTTCGGTGACCACAGTTTCGACTGGCACTGCACTAGGTTGATCGACAGCTATCTCTTCAACAGCTTGTGGTTCTACTACAGCTGTGTCATTAATAGTCATGCTGTTATTTCCAGCGTCTACAGAATCAACAACTAAGGTATTGGACTCAGTGTCCGCCACGCTATTGAGATCTGTATTGACTAAATCTGATGGGGGTGTATCTATAGCTATTGGCGCTTCAGTGTTGACGACATCAGCATTAACGACTGACGTTTTATGGTCTTGCTCTTGCATACCTACTCCTAAACTTGTAGTGGCTTATCTTTGAGTATAATTAACCTAGCAATCGAATAATAAAGCTTGCGAGTCTAATTACCTACAGATATATGGCTGCCCGATAAAACTGTCTTTACGGCATCAATCGACAACGTTACCATTGAAATGATGAGACTGGTGAGATGATAAGATCTGCAGCAGACTAATGACTAATATAATACTAATAACAGTCAGGATAATGGCCTCAAACCATCATAAAGTAGCTATCAAGTATTATTATTTGGGGACTATCAGGGAAAAACAAAGCAATAGTTAACTTAAAAAAGACAATTAAAGTAACCGTTACAGGACTCTTTTAATAAAAAGTCGTTACTCATTATAAAAGAAAAGTCCTACAAACACGATACGCATTTACGAGTATCGGTGTTAAGGTAATATTAAACCTATAATGCCTAATTGTCCTATCATACCCGAAACTAAAATGAATAGTAATAGCCGATAGGGCAAACTTTAATGACTAGGTAATCGCTAATAAGGAGATTGTGTTATGAACGACGATATCAATAGTAAAAAAACAGCTGCGAGCGTAAGTAGTGATAGCATCAATCAGCAAAACTCAGCCGTTAATCAACCCCCTAGTGACGATCTGACTAAGATTGAAGCACTCAGTCACTATCTCAAGGCTGATGCAGGCAGCCGTCAAGGGCGTTCTATACCGCCTTTGGAACAATGGCATCCTGAGCAAGTTGATGATATGGATTTAGTTATCAAAGCCAATGGCGAATGGTGGCATGAAGGTGGGCTGATGACCCGTGAGTCATTGGTTACTTTGTTTGCGACAGTATTATGGCAAGAGCAAGGCGCTGGTGGTACGGAGTATTATCTAAAAACCCCAGTACAAAAATTACGTATTCAAGTAGAAGATGTACCGCTGCTGATCAATGATGTGGGTATCGTCAATGAAGTGCTCGATGGCAAGCAGTTGAGCTGGCTAGAATTCACTACTACTACTGGCGATATAGTACGCTTGGATGAGGCACATCCTATTACTTTACGAGCTTATGAGTCAGATAAAGAACAGGCAGGAGTTACAGCACAAGTGCGACCTTATATGCCAGTCCGTAATGGTCTAACGGCATTAATTGGCCGTAATACTTTTTATCATTTGACGGAGATTGGTGACTTAAGTGAACAGCAAGGTAAGACGATTTTGACCTTACATAGTGGTGGCAAGTCTTACCAGTTGTCAATGCCAGAGAATTAGCAGCTTGGTATTAACTAGATCATAGCCTTGCAGCTTAGTCTGATGTTTAGCAGTTAACCATTAGCCTGTAGGCTCAGCAATAAGTCGCTTTGATGGGCTAATAAGCGGATAATACCATCTTAGTTTTCACTTTTATCTTATTATAACTAGTGGTAAAGAGAGCATGACTGATTCTGCAGCTTGGCAAGAGAATAACGTCCTATGTAATGACGGTAGCGACTGTATTGAAAAGCCCTATCAGGGGAGTCATAGCTATCAGGTGGATATTAAACATAATAACCGTGATCAGCAAGCTATTGGCAACGCTCTTTATCAGGACAATGACTCTCAAATCATTGAACTCATAACTACTGAATCGATAACTACTGAACTAAAAATCAATGAGTCTAATACTAGAAGCGATGCCCCGATTGGGTTGTTTGATTCAGGTATAGGTGGCCTATCAGTATATTTACATTTAGCGCAGCAGCTACCAGCTGAGCGTTACCTCTATTATGCAGATACTAAGCATGTACCGTATGGCAATCGTGATAGCAAAGATATTGAGGCGCTGACCTTAGTCGCGATTGACTGGCTATATAAACAAGGTTGCAAGCTGATCGTCATTGCTTGCAATAGTGCTTCAGCTCATGCGTTGGAAGTGGCTCGTTATCGCTATCCACAGTTGCCAATCGTAGGGTTAGTACCTGCCCTTAAACCCGCAGTATCACAGAGCAAAACTGGCAAAATAGCCGTACTCGCCACTAAGGCCACTCTAGAAGGTTCACTATTGAACCAAGTGATCGCCGAGGTGGCGACTCCTAAAGGTAGTATTGTCACTAAGTACTTTGATCCGCAGCTAGTGCCTTGGGTAGAGGCAGGTATGCCTGAAGATTCTGAAACTGCTCAGCGTCTACGTGAAAAAATACGCCAGCTGGCTGCCGATGAAGTAGATTACTTAGTGCTAGGCTGTACCCATTATCCTTTTTTTCGAGAGTTTTTATTGCGTGAGATTGAAGATAAAAAGTTGTCGTTAGGCGTAGTTGATTCTGGGCAAGCTATTGCTGCTCGTGTTCAGTATTTGCTAGTGACTAATAAAATATTAGCCTTATCACAAACCCCTAATGTCATTAAACCATTAAATTTTTATGCCAGTAAGTATGATACTGCTCTCATCGATATGCTACCGCGATTACTAGGCTCAGAAGCCGTTATTGAGTATCATCATTAATCAATAGGGCAAAACCTTTATTAGCAGCAGCTATAGTGACAGACAGAAGAGCTGTTGGTAGCTCAAGGAGCAGTGCTACGTTTTGTAATACAAAGCATACGTGCATAAGGTTTAAAAAAAGATCAAAGTGGGTCAGACTATAAGCCATAGACCATAGTGAGTTTTATAATAACTTTTAGTTTTATGATAACTCCTACAAGAGCAAATATTTCTATTTAAACTATTATTATTTATATGAGGAGAGCGCAATGAACGACTCTAAACGCGAAGAATTAAAAAAAGAAATTGCTGAGCTTGAAAAAACTATGCATGACACTGAGCAATTCCATACTTTAGAAGAGCAAGTGGCTGACATGAAGCGCAGAGGCCTTGATCCTAGTAAAACCTATAATGACTGGGATGATAAAGAGAAAGATGATTGGGGCGATGCTACTTGGAAAGAAAATGGCAAATGGGAGCATAAAACTCCTGAGGATCTAGATGATAAAGCTCGTGAAAACTGGGATGGTGACAATGGTAAGCCTAATGCACCGCCGATTGTATAATGGTTGTGCTCGTTTTATAAGCAACTAAAATAAAACCCCCGCTACTTTAAAGGATTAGCGGGGGTTTTATTTTTAATACTTCATTGCCTAATAGCTGTCAGCTACTAGTATCACTATTGCAATAGAGCGTCTTAATTAACACGCTCTAAACGTACTGATCCATCACTACCTGTAACTTGACGATAACGGACATTACCTGAAGTTGACGGTTGCGTTGAGGACACAGTAGGCCTAACGGTCTGTTGTTGAATCAGTTGTCCCATGCGATCAGCAGATGTTTGATTCACAGATTGACTATTAGACGCTTGATTATATTGCGTTCCGTACTGATTACCAGAGGCATTATTGCTACGAGGCGAGCTTTGAGCAGCGATCAGACGGTGGAACTTTTGACCAGCACGACCATCGGCTGGGAAGATGCCACGGCTAGATTGGTACTGTTGAATAGCAGTGCGAGTATTGTCACCAATGATGCCATCAACGGCGCCAATCTCATAACCTGCATTTAACAGGCCTTGTTGAATATCGCGAGCTTCTTGGCGACCAATACCCGGATCATCAGTAGGCCAAGCGGTAATAAAGTCAGTCTTGCTACTATTCTCACTAGTGACAAGATCAGATAAATGCGCTATCGCAAGGGCATAGCTCTCCGAGGCATTATAAGAGTAGAAAGTATCAAAATTCTTGCCTACTAAAAAGGCAGGGCCGTCTTTACCAGCAGGCATCAATAATCCAGCACTACTTAAATCATAAGGCAGCGGGCTACCATTAGCTAAGGTTAAGCCCTGATCGCGCCAATGGCTCATCGACTTTTTGTTTTTGCGATCAGATGCTGCCCAATAGCCACTAGGCAATTTGACTTCATAACCCCAAGGTTCACCAGAGCGATAACCACGTTTGGCTAGGAAATTAGCAGTAGAGGCTAGCGCATCTGGCACACTATTGACCAAGTCACGACGACCGTCACCATCAAAGTCGACCGCTAATTCTAAAAAGGTACTAGGCATAAACTGGGTTTGTCCAAAAGCCCCTGCCCATGAGCCAGTCATGTCATTAGGTCTAATATCACCGTTTTGGACAATTTTTAGGGCATTGGCATATTCACCCTGAAAATAGCTCTGACGACGATCAAAACAAGATAAAGTCGCTAAAGAGTCAAACAAAGGTTTTTTACCCAAAGTCTGGCCGAAATTTGATTCTACACCCCATACTCCTAGGACATGCTCAGGTTTGACGCCATAACGCGATTCGATACTACGTAAGGTATCTGCCCACTGACGCTTGGCACGAATACCATCTTCTACCCGTTCACTATCGACTAATGAGGAGAGATAATCCCAAATATCTTTTTGAAATTCAGGCTGGTAATTTAAAGATTGAATCACGCTAGGATCAGGTTCAGTAGGGCGATATCTCTCAAAAGTAGAACTATCGACACCGCGAAATTTGCTAGAGTTTTTTAGACCATCTAGACACTGCTGGAATTGAGAATTCGATAAATTAGGGGCGTTAGTACTAGCCGCTTGGGCGGTGCTGGCAAGAGTCAATCCGATAGCGGCGCTTAGCAAAGATAAGGTAGATAAATGGGTCAAACGCATAAAGTTATCCTATAAATAAAAATAGTGGCAAGGCCAGAAATAAAATCAAAGATGCAAGGTGGTAAGATTAGTTTAGAGTAACCAATATTAATAATAAAGAAAAGGCGTAGACGCACTTAGTTACTATAAGCTGACGCAAGGGTGAGGTTGGGGGTTAATACGGTAAGCTGTCTGTGAATAATAGCTATGCTAGCCGCTGGTTTATATTGTTATACTGTTTTAAAGAATTGGTATCAAATACTATTTAAAAGAGATAATTAAAATGAAAGTTAAACGATTACAATTGCAAAATTATGGTCGCTTCGAAGACTTAACAATAGACTTTGCTCCGACAGCTGAGAAGACTAGTAATGTCACTGTAATTGTGGGAAATAATGGCGCGGGCAAGTCGCAGATTTTGCAGGCTTTGGCGACTGGGCTTAGTTGGTTTATTGCAAAACTACATGATGAAAATGCAGACGGAATAGAACTAACTCAGTCTAATATAAAGAATAATACATATCTATCTTCAGTTAAAATTAACATTGAAGATTTAAGCTGTATTGAAAGAAATAATCAATGGTATGAAGAAAATATCAAAGCAGATTGGAAAATTGATGCTACTACTGAGAAAAAATTTAGACCTGCTACCTATGGATTGAGAGTTAACAGGCTGTCTAAAGTAATCAGAAGCTATGTCTATCAATTTGAAAATAATGAAGACACTAGTCTCCCTATATTCGCTTATTACCCTGTGGAACGTACCATTAGGAGTACGCCAGTTGAAATTAGCGATAATTTTATCAATAATCAATTTACTGCCTATGATAATGCGTTAGAAAAATCAGTTAGTTTTGAAAGTTTTTTTGCGTGGTTTCGTGAACAAGAGGACATTGAAAACGAAGAGAAAGCTAAAATTAGAAACTTGCATAAAGACGATTCAGACCTAGTAAGTGTGTTAAAAAGTGAGTTCAACTATCCAAAAAATATAGCGAAAAAAGCATTACCTCAAGATGAAATAGACTTGATGACCTTAGAACTAATTCATAATATTAGAGATAAAATTCATTTCCAATTCAATAACAAGTTTCAAGATAACTTGCTCTCTGCTGTTCGTGATTCCATTGAGTTTTTCACTAGTTTTAAGAATGTACATATTCGCCGTCAAGGCACGCCAACCATGATTGTTGAAAAAGACGGTGAAGAGCTAGACGTCAACCAACTCTCGCAAGGCGAAAAGTCTTTATTAGCTTTAGTTGGAGATATTGCTCGCCGCTTAGCGCTGCTTAACCCAAGCCTTGATAACCCGCTTGAAGGCGAAGGCGTGGTAATGATTGATGAAGTCGATCTGCATTTACACCCAAAGTGGCAACATGATTTGATCGATAAACTTGTAAAAACTTTCCCAAATGTGCAATTTATCTTAACGACACATTCACCGCATGTGATTAGCGATCGTAATGATATTTTATTATACTCGCTAGAAGATGGGGAACTAATTGAAATGCCTAATGTTTATGGCGAAGACGTCAATACCGTTTTGACTAAGATATTTGATGTAGATATTCGTGATAGTAAAGTTGAAAAGCAGTTTACAATTATTCGTCGCGCTATCAGTAACCATTATTATGATGAGGCAGATAAAAAGATAGATGAGTTAGCTAAGCAATTACCTTTGGATAATTTGGAATTATTGAAGTGCCGTCTAATGCTAGCTCAAGCTAAGCTTACAGACAATAAAAATACCAATAAGACTGACTATGCAAAAAATTGATAAGTTAGGCAAAATGCCTGAAGAAAGCGTTAAAGGTTTTAAGTCATATAAATCAGAACAATGGGGTCAGATTCCAGAAGAATTAAAAACGAAACTTCGAGAACAATTGTCTCAAGAACAAAATGGCTTGTGTTGTTATTGCTGTCAAATCATAGATGATAAAACAACTCATATTGAGCATTTGCAATGTCGGCAGGACTATCCGAAAAAATGCTTTGATTATGAAAATTTGCTACTGAGTTGTAGTACGCGCAAACAGTGTGATAACGCCAAAGGTAGTCAGGCATTGCCATTAACACCACTGATGACCGAATGTGATAGTGAGATCAAACTAAATCTTGCAGGTGAGCTAGTATCTGATACTGAACGAGGTAAGCAAGCTATTGAAATATTAAACTTAAACAATCGTGAGTCAGAACGCAGGCGTAAAGGTTTAATTGATAATATAAAGTTTACCTTTGATCCTAACCAGTCTCATTCTCCACCAATCAACATACAGGACTTCGAAACGCTTAAATTAATTATGGATAGTATGCCTAATCTATATCAAAGGCATGAGCTTGAATACATTATCAAAAAGTTGATTGGGTGAATGGAGAGTAGTAAAACTAAAACCCCAATCACTGCTCCAAAACAGAATTCAACTCTTTAATAAAACCACGAATACGCTCGGCGTTTTTGCCTAAATCGCTGGCACCCATCCTTGATTTACTACGAATATCAACTATACGTTTGTCGCCTTTATCTTCAATACGTACGACCACATCATCTTTAAAGCCAAACCAAGTCGTGGTATCAGTGGCCTCAATTAAGCCGGTATTAGCATCAGTGTTTACCATCTCCCAGCCTAAGTTTTCAGCGGCCTGTGCTGCTGCCTTTACTAGTTCAGCTTTTGGCTGCATATAAGTTAAGGTCTTAATATCGGGATAAGCTTGACGCTGCATAGCCGCTGATGCTTCACCTTCATAAGCTACAGGATTTGGCGCGTCAGCTCGTAGCGGTACAATAGCTACGAATTCGGGTGGATTGACTAAGTCAGTCGAAATATCATGAATAGGCGGTACGCTACTGCCTCTGTTCATCATGGTGAGGGGCACGGCTATAGCAATGCCAGAAAATAAAACAACCGTTGCCGCACTGCTAAAAGTTATGATTTTTCGCTTAGTGATAACTTGCAAGATAATCAGTAAAACCAACAGCATTAGCGCTGCAATACCAGTATATACCCCATATTTAAAGCCTATAAACGAGGTGCCTAAGTCGATGATACCAAGTTTATGAAAAGGCGCTGATAGGGCAACTAGTAACAAGGCGATTAGGCTTATTAAAATCACTAAGATCTTCATTAAGTTATTCAATTATTTTTCCTCCAATAGCCATACATGCTCAGTTACCGCCATCTTAGGGTTGGCATTTAAAGTTGAGGGTTCAGCTTCCAGCTCAGTTATTTGGTAGTGCTCGCTATAGTACTGCTGGATTTGTTGGCTACTGATTGAGAACGGTGGCCCAGACCATTCATTTTGATCATAATTTAGGGTAAGCAGTAGTTGGCTGGCATTAATATTAGCATCAGCATTACTGCTTAACTGGCGTACTTGCTCGCTGTATTTTGGACGCATATCTGCTGGCATAGCGATTAAGGCAGCTCTATCGTATACCGCATCTATAGGACCGATATCAGCAGCGGCTAGGGCAAAGAGGTCAGCAACCCATAACGCTATAGTTTTGCCTGCTAGTTGAGCTCGATAGCATTTGATATTGGCATGATCAGGATGTTCAGTGATAGTAGCTGACAGATTGTGCTCAGCGAAGAACTCTTGCACCGCTGACTCTACTAACTCTACACCAACCACCTCATAGCCTTGTTCGACCAACCACCGCATATCAATAGACTTACCACATAATGGGACGAAGACCCGACTACCCACTGGCAAGTCTAAAACTGAGAAATACTTCACTAACAATGGATTAACTTTCGGTTGATTAAAGCCAATACGCTTATCTTGCCAACGTGCTTGCCAAAATTCAGGGTTCATATTATTACCTTTATCAGTAGGGTCTTATTTATGAGTGATTTTAGTGAGTTATATTTTAATATGACTACTATAGTACCCAATAAAAAGGCCAAGCGTAGCAACACTTGGCCTTTTTATTAAGGATTTAAAGTAACGATTAATTCTAAACCCTTGTTTTATGGTCAACTTAGCGTCTAGCTGACCATATATTTGCTAAACTCTTTACGTAGCTTGGTAAGCTTAGGGGGAATAGCAAAGTTGCAATAAGCTTGACCTGGATTTCTATTAAAGAAGTCTTGATGCGCCTCTTCAGCTTTATAGAACTCCAGCGCTGGATGTACTTCAGTGACAATATTAAGACCCATATCACGCAACTTATTAATAGTGCGATCAACAGTAGGTTTCTGCTGTTCATCAGTGTAATACACTACGCTGCGATATTGGCTACCGACATCATTGCCTTGACGATCTTTAGTGGTAGGATCATGAGTGCCAAAGAACACATCTAGCAGTACTTCTAGTGGCAGCACTGACTCATCAAAATCTATTTTAATCACTTCTACATGACCACTGTTACCGCCACAGACGGTTTGGTAATTGGCAGTCGCTGCTTCACCACCCATGTAACCTGAAACTACTGATTGAACGCCTTTTAGCGATAAAAATACAGATTCGGTGCACCAAAAGCAGCCACCACCTAAGATAATAGTTTGCATTATATTGTCCTGTTATTATGAGTTGTTATTTAGGGTTATTAGTTTTATCAGCTTATATTTACTGCATTTAGCTTAGCAGGCAGATGGAGGCGTCTAAGTAACAAACAGTAATGTTATAATGAGCTTTTGCTAAGATTATTAGCCAGCAAAGCCAGATAAAATACTATTTAAAACTTTATTCAAAATGAGCCGTTACATGAGCCAATCTACTCCTTTGCCAGCTGCCACTATTGCTACTATGCCCTCTGCTTCTGTGCAACACGATACCTTATTTACTACGCCGCTTGATAAGGCTGCGCGTTTTTCTTTCGATGAGCAAGTGGTGGCCTGCTTTCCTGATATGATTCGTCGTAGCGTACCTGGTTACGGTCAAGTATTGGCTATGCTGCCTATCTTTGCACGCCGTCATTGTAAGTATCGTCAACAAAACGCTAGTGGACAGCGGGTGAGCCGTATTTATGATTTGGGCTGCTCACTTGGTGGTGCTACTATGGCGCTAGCAGGCGAGTTTGCAGCGCACGACTTGCAGATTAAAGCGGTCGATATCTCGCCTGCGATGACTAGCGAGGCCAAGCTGCTCCTTACTGATAATTACGCTAAGCATGATATCGAAGTCATTACCGCTGATATCAGAGATATTGAGCTTGAATCCTGCGATATGGTGATTTTGAATTTGACCTTACAGTTTTTACCGGCAGCCGATAGAGTAGCGGTATTAGCGAAGATTTATGCAGCGCTCAGTGAGGGTGGGATTTTAGTACTGACTGAAAAGACTCATGCTTTTGATGAGCAGTATGATGCGTGGTTAGTCGAGCGTTATTACGACTTTAAACGGGCTAATGGCTATACTGAGATGGAAATCAGCGGTAAACGTAATGCACTGGAGAACGTACTGATCACGGATACTTTAGATCAGCATCACCAGCGCTTAGCGCAAGTGGGTTTTACTCGCCATTTGACATGGTTTCAGTTTTTAAATTTTGCTTCTATGATAGCGTTTAAATAGTAGCGTCTAAATAGTAGCTTTTTGATTAATAGTGACAGCTGACTTCACTTTTTTAGCTTATATTTAATATAGTTCAGGTCAGCCGTTTGCAACAAAACATCAGTCAAAAACATACTTGTGCTAAGCAATTAATAAAAGCAGTGAATAAAAGATTTATCATCTATTAACTAAAAAATAATATTAAGCTATAGTTATTTTAATAGTGCGCGGGACGCACCCTACGGAAAATTATGACCAACGACACTATTGTTCAAGCCGAACGCGAGCTGTATCTAACTTTGTTAACCCTCGCGCAGACGCATCCCAGCGCTTATGACTGGTTAGCTAAACTGCCTAAATGGCTTAATGATATTAAAGACAAGCGCAACTATGCTCATGCGCCAGCGTATCAAGCCTCAGTTGCGCGTCTGCCTACTATCATAGCTGATAGCGTAGACTTAAATAGTGATAAGCTGACCATTAATACTAGCCTCAGTGCGTCTGAGCGTAAGCAAACCTTAGCGTTATTGAAGCAGCTGATGCCATGGCGCAAAGGGCCGTTTCAAATCGGCAGTGATGCTATTGAAGATAGTGGTAGCAGTATTAGTAACAATGACAATAACGACAACCGTATCAATAAAGACAATAATGAAGTGGCTGCTAGTCAACACTCAAACCAGCAAAGCCAGCCGATAGTTATAGATACCGAATGGCATAGCGATTGGAAGTGGCAACGGGTAGCGCCACACTTAAGTGCTATAAAAGGTCGGAAGGTATTAGACGTTGGTGGTGGCTCAGGCTATCACGGTTGGCGCATGGCAGGGTTGGATGCAGAGACGGTAATTATTATTGATCCCTCCTGCTTGTTCTATCATCAGTTTATGGCTATTCGACATTTTGTAGGTGCAGCAGATGCCTATCGCACCCATTATATTCCAGTAGGATTAGAGGCATTACCTGAGCATAGTCAGCTGTTCGATACCGTGTTTAGTATGGGGGTTCTTTATCATCGCCAGTCCCCATTCGAGCATTTACAATTACTCAAAGGCCAATTGATTAAAGGTGGCGAATTACTCCTTGAGACCTTAGTGGTTGATGGCGATGCTAATACAGTGCTAGTACCACACGATCGTTATGCGCAGATGAATAATGTCTATTTTATACCGTCAGTAGCGGCATTAATTGGCTGGCTAGAAAAAGCCGGGTTCTCTAATGTACGCTGTGTCGATGTAGCTGAGACCTCGACAGAGGAACAACGCCAAACTGAATGGATGACTTATCAATCGCTCAGTGATTTTCTTGACCCTAACGACCCTAGCAAAACTATTGAGGGCTATCCGGCACCGAAACGAGCTACTTTGATTGCTATTAAATAGCTTTTAGCTACTGCCAAACCTGCTCTTATACAAGGAGATTATATTGTGAAAATATTAACGACTATATTTGTAGCATCCCTAAGTGTTTTATCCTTACCCGCGCTAGCGGTTTATGGGACGCCATTTGATGGCTGGGGGTTTGTGGCAGAGGATTGGCAAGTGGTTTGCGATAATACGTTAACTTGTCGAGCGGCAGGTTATACTAAAGAAGAATATTTAGACCACCCAGCTTCTATCTTATTAGTGGCAGAACCAAAGAAAGCTTTGCCAAAAGCTTATGTAACTGTTCTAACTTCAGATGAGAAAAGTGCAAGCGTTTCTGGTGATAATCCTAGCACTGTAGAGCTATGGCTGAACGACAAAAGCTATGGTGCCATTCGCGATGACCAACTAAACGCAGAGCAGACCAAACAAATCATTCGTCATGCTCGTATCAATACTAAAATAGAGCTAAGAGGCGGCAATGCTAGCTGGATTATCAGTGATAAAGGTATGAGTGCTGTATTGCTAAAGCTTGATGAGGTGCAAGGAAGAGTCGGAACATCGCTGGCATTGGTTAGTCAAGATAGTGCTAATAAGCAAACACCAAAATCAGCCAAAGCAAAACCTATCGTTAGAAAATCCGACGATTATCTAGCCCAAGATAAAAAACAATTAGATGCTAAAAAGTTGGCTTATTTTCAGGCTAACATAAATAAGTGGATCGATATTGATGCTGTGCAGTTTGTGGGCTCTGCAGATAAAATGGGAGATTGTGAGCTTATTAACCCTAGCAGTGAGGCTGCTATCAATATTGCAGAATATGCTGCTAGTTCGCTTGGTTGGGATTTTATACCTATTAATGCCAATTACACGTTAGCGAGTCACTTATGCTGGCGAGGGGCCTATAATATGGGAGTTGGTTATTGGACTATAAACAACGCTAACCCTAGCAAGCCGCAATTCATAACTTCCTCAGGTACTGAGTATTATGATGGAGAAATTTCTGCCATTCACAGAGACCGAGGAATAGGGGACTGTTGGAATAGTAAGACATGGGTTTGGGATGGCAAAAGATTTGCAATGACAGAAGATTCTAGCAGCGGGATGTGTCGAGGCTTTGTTGGCGGAGCATGGGACTTACCTACTTACGTCAGCGAAGTGATTAAAAAATCAAAACCCTCTAATTAAAGACAGCAGCGAATGAGCTTACTGCTATTATAACCTTAAGAAGTAAACCGATTATTCCTTAACTTAGCTGCAAGTCTGCGCTGAGAGGAACAGATTTAGGAGTAAGAGTAAATAGGGTCTGATTAACCCTAGCTAGCCAATAAACCATTTATCAAAAGCAACCTCAACTAGAATTTTAATAATAAACCCTATAAAGCCGGCACCTAAAGCCAAAAACATCCAAAAGGTACCTGCACGTCCGGCACCGGATTGTTTAGATAGATCCCAAATAATAAAGAATAAGAACGCAATAAATACGGGTAATAAAACGTACAGACCCCAACTGGTGACGGTACTGGCAGCAATGGCAAACATAGCTTTATCCTGTAAAAAGAGTGATAGTTAATTAAACCATCTTTTAAAAGCAACTTCTAATCATTATTTTTATCAACAATCCCCTAATCTGTACGCCCAGCCTTTAACACGACTGGGATATGCCAACAAAGTTAACATGAGCATTGTTAGGGCTGTGCTGAGTAGTAAAAAACCACAATACTATAAATATAAGCCGTAAAAGGTACTGACTTTAATTAGCGATAGCAGATATAACAGCGATTGCTATCGCATCAGCTTATATAGCTTATCAAGGGGCCTTATTTTATAGTGATTGTGCGCTTAGCTGTGTTTCAACAAAGCCTCTTATGGTAAGACTATGTAGCAGGCTAAATCACATGCCAGCTAGTAGACCTATTATAACGCGGAACAGCGCCGCTATAAATGTCAGAGGCTGTCAACAGCAGCCAAATAAGCTATTCAGCGCGACTACTAAGTCATTGTAGCGTTATAATGGCTGAGCTTTGGAGTCTATGCTACTTATTTGCGTCAGTTATGCCGCAAGCTAATTTTGCTACAGTTAGTGCAATAGATCCTAAAGATTGTTATATTTACAGGTTACTTATCTTTTCGTCTTATTTATCCGAGTTCATAGTCCTATGTCACAAGCCCAAATTGATACTTTAGCCTCACTGTTTAATACTGCTGTGCAAACCTTACAGGCTGAAGGTGCGCTACCAGCCGATTGGCAGAATAATAGTCAAATCACTCGCACTAAAGATGCTAGTCACGGTGATTTTGCCAGTAATATTGCGATGACAGCGGCAAAAGCTGCTAAGACTAATCCACGCGCTTTGGCTGAAAAAATCGTTGCCGCTTTACCTGATAATCAAGATATTCGCCAAGTAGATATCGCCGGTCCTGGCTTTATTAATGTCTTCTTAAATGCTGAAGCTAAATTTGCAGTATTAGAGGATATTTTTGCTAAGCAAGATAGTTTTGGTCTCACTGATCAATTTGACGGTCAAAAAGTGCAGGTCGAGTTCGTCTCTGCTAACCCAACCTCTAGTCTGCATGTTGGTCATGGTCGTGGCGCAGCTTTTGGTATGAGCGTCTCCAACTTGCTTGAAGCGGTGGGTTATGACGTCACTCGTGAGTATTATGTCAATGATGCTGGTCGTCAAATGGATATTTTAGCGACTAGTACCTATCTGCGTTATCTACAAGCTAATGGCGAGACTATAGTATTTCCCTCTAATGCTTATAAAGGCGATTACGTCCACGATATCGCTGAGACCCTAAAAACTCAGTATGGGAATAGCTATGTGCACGCATTCGAGCAAGTCGCTAAAGAGGTGCCGGAAGATGCAGTCTATGAGATAGATGCGGCGGGCGAAAAACAGCTGATATCTGGTGATAAAGAAGCGCACATCGATGGGCTTATTGCTAATAGTAAGAAGTTGCTTGGTGATAGTTACCAGCTGTTTTTGAATGCAGCGTTAACGGGTATTTTGGCTGATATCAAAGACGATCTAAACGATTTTGGTGTCAACTACCAGTGTTGGTTCCACGAAAAATCAATCGAAGCTGAAATTGAGCCTGCGCTAAAGATACTAGAAGATAAAGGCTATCTGTACGAAAAAGAAGGCAATATTTGGTTCAAATCGACTGACTTTGGTGATGAAAAAGATAGAGTAGTGCGCCGAGCTAATGGTCAAAGTACTTATTTTGCCTCTGATATCGCTTATCATAAAAACAAATTCGATCGCGGTTTTGATAAAGTCGTTAACGTTTGGGGCGCTGATCATCATGGCTATGTACCTCGTGTGCGCGCTGCACTATTAGCGCTAGGTATTGATGCTAATCGTCTTGATGTGGTATTAGTACAGTTTGTTGCCTTATGGCGCGGTAGTGAAAAAGCGCAAATGTCATCACGCTCAGGGGATTTTGTCACTTTACGTGATCTACGTCAGGAAGTAGGTAATGATGCGGCACGTTTTTATTACGTAGCCCGTAAGCCGGAAGTACATATTGACTTTGATCTAGAGCTAGCCAAGTCACAAAGTAAAGATAACTTAGTTTACTACATCCAATATGCGCATGCGCGTGTGTGCCGAGTGCTGGAAAAACTAGTAACTAGTGGACTTGAAGTGGATGATGCTATTGGCGCTCAGCATCAACAGTTGCTTATTGCACCAAGCGAAGAGGAGCTAATTAAGCTACTGGGCGCTTACCCAGCAACCTTATTAAGAGCAGCCACCGGCTATGAGCCGCATATACTGACCAATTATCTGAAAGAGCTGGCTGCGCTATTTCATGGCTGGTACGATGGCAACCGTATTTTACCTATCAGCTTAACTTCTGGTGAGACGCCTACTGAAGACGAGTTGAATCTAATGCAGGCACGTTTGCGCTTATCAAAAGCGGTTCGTCAAGTATTGGCTAATGGGCTTAACTTATTAGGGTTGTCAGCACCAACCAGTATGTAGGTGTTTAGCACTAATCGCCAAGCATTAAAGCTAATACTAGAGACTGTGGATATTTTAGTGCTGGCATCAAGTCGGACGACCAGACAGCTAGTAGTCGTTAGCAAAAAATTACCCTGATAAATCACATCAGTAAATTAATAGAAAGACTCAGTAGGGAGAATGCTATCCATGTTAGCCAAAAAACCTAAAGGCGCCACTGAAAAGCGCAAATCCAGTAGCGTATCAGGCTTAGTATGGATGTTTGTTGGTGCCTTGTTGACCCTAATGATTGGGGTGTTTTTATACTTATCACCTTTGTTTGACTTCAATCCTTCAGGCGCTCCAGAAGCTGATCCTGATCGCCAAGTACAGCAGCGTGTGGGTACTGATACTGATAACAGCGATTACGAATTCTATGACATTTTGCCCAATCAAGAAATGGCCACTATACCTGATGAAGCGCTTGGCGAGCCTGAGGGTTCTCAATCTGGCAATATCGCAGCCTTTGAGCCTGACGTAGTTATCACTCAACCTGATAATAATACTGCCAACAGTAATAATGATGCAGGTAACTTTGGGGTTAGCGAAAATACTACTAACGATAGTAATAAAAGTCCCTCGAATAATGCTAATAGTAGCAATGAAAATGATATTGTCATTATAGAGGAGAATACTACCTATGATGGTAGTACACCCAGCACTGGCAGTGGAGCAGTAAATAAGGCCAACACCGCTCCAGCTCCAAAACCTGTAGCTGCCAGCACTTATATTCTGCAAATAAATAGCTTTGGTAATGCCGATGAGGCTGATCGTCGCCGCGCTCAGGTACTAATGGCTGGCATCGATGCCCGAGTAGTGAAAAATACTACTAGTAGTGGCTCGCCTATCTATCAAGTAATCTCGCGGCCTATGAATAGTCGTCAAGTGGTTACTAATGCTCAGCAGCGTCTACAGAATAACGGCATCGACTCTATTATCGTTGAGCAGCGTCGCTAAGCTTAATTTTTATCATAAGTTATTATAAAAAAAGCGTCAAAATGACGCTTTTTTTAGGGGTGTTTTATGGATAATATTGTTTTGGATTAGCCTTTTTGCTTAGCCGTTTTGCTTACCTCTTAGATAAATAACTCAAGGACCCCATATGACTGCTAGCACTCCTATAGCAATACCACCAAGCGTGGTGAAAGTATTTTTTCAGAAGTACTTTATTGATGCTTTTACTGGTATGGCTTTAGGGCTGTTTGTAACCTTAATTGCAGGGCTGATTATTTCGCAAATAGGCGGATGGTTGCAATTGCCGGTGTTGGTGGCTATCGGTAAGCTGGCTTCCGTATTGATGGGAGCAGGTATCGGGGTTGGAATAGCTTATTATCTAAAGGCCCCTACTTTAGTGATGCTTAGCTGTTTGGTAGCGGGCATGCTAGGCGCGCACTCTGAAGCGCTGATGGCAGGGACTTTGTTTATGCCGCAAGCTGCTGGTCCAGCGACTTTTTTGGCGTTGCCGGGTAATCCTATCGGCGCTTATTTGGCTTCAGTATTTGCCTATCGTGCTGGCAGTTGGGTAGCCGGTAAGACTAAGCTCGATATCTTGCTAGTGCCCTTAGTGGTCTGTGCTAGTGCTTGGGCAGTATGCGCGCTACTCAATCCTCCAGTAGTTGCGGCGGTCAATGCTATAGGCGTAGGTATTCAAGCCGCTACTGAGCTACAACCGTTACTGATGGGCATAGTCATCGCCGTAGTGGTTGGGATTTTGCTAACGCTACCAACGTCTAGCGCAGCTATCTGTATCTCTATAGGTCTTGGGGGCTTAGCGGGCGGGGCAGCAGTAGTCGGTTGTGCCGCGCACATGATTGGCTTTGCGGTAGCTAGTTATAAAGATAATGGCTTTAGTGGGGTTATCTCGCAAGGCATAGGTACTAGTATGTTGCAGATACCTAATGTGTTTAAGAAACCGGTGATTTTATTACCAGCAGTAGTAGCTAGTGCTATTGTCGGGCCTATAGCTACCGTCGGTTTCCAATTGGCTTGTACTGCTACTGGCGCTGGTATGGGCACGGCTGGCTTAGTGGGAGTGTTTGGAGTGATTGAGGCCTCACAGCCGTTGATGAGTGTTACTGAGTTATGGACGGCGATTATCCTATTAATGTTCATATTACCGGCCATCATTGCTGGGCTAGTAGCGCATTTGATGCGCCGTATGGGTTGGCTCGTCGCTGGTGATATGAAGTTACCATAAGGATTTTCTGCTATGGTTTTGTACTTTGCTTTTACTACTAGTCGCTAGTCAATTTCTCCACAACGAAAAGCCCAACTAACTAAAATTAGCTGGGCTTTTTTACTACTAAAATTTGCTGGGCATAGGAGGCTAAGCAGACCTTAATAAGTCTTTAACAAAGACCCTACCCTTAAAATTCACGCTTAGCGACGAACATCTTTTGGTGCATCACCGTTCGGCCAATCTTTGTCTTTATTGGCTTTTACTGGACGCGGCAAGTGAGTAAAGTAGCCAGCGATATCGACAGCTTCTTGATCGCTTAGAGAGTTACCCTGACCAAAGGGCATTTTACCTTTAATAAAGGCGGCTGCCGTATAAGTACGAGCCATGCCAGCGCCATCGTTAAAGGATTTGTCGCCAGCAACTGCTGGGAAAGTATAAGTGCCATCATCGTTATATTGGCCTTCACCATTAGCACCGTGACAAACACTACATTTCTCTGCAAATAGCTTTTCACCATTAGCGGTATCGGCCTCTAAGCTCTTGTCTATTTTTACAAAGCCACGACCTTCAGGAGAGACACCGAAGGGCATATCTTTCGACAGCCAGCTCATATAAGAAACCACAGCATTCATATCATCTGAACCTAGCTCAAGCGCCTTACCGTTCATTGAGCGCTCAAAACAGCCGTTAATACGCTCCTGTATAACGTTGATACGACCAGCGCGACTGCGATAAAGAGGATAAATACTAGTAATATTATTCCAAGGCGCAGCATAAGCCTCTGAGCCATTACCTAAGTGACAGCTAGTACAGTTGAGCTGATTACCGACGTTATCAGGCAGCTCTTTATAAGTATGATTAACAATCTGTAGTCCACGGCGTACGGCTGCTCCATACTCATCATCAGGGATAGTTTCTAAATCCGGCATGGTAATGGCAGGCTTAGCAGCGTCAGTGGCTTGATCAGTATTGGTGATATCGCTTATGTCTGTGATTGCAGGCATGTCATTCTTTAACTGAGCAGCGCGAGCTTCTAGTCCTTGCACCCGAGCTATCGCTGCGGCCTCGTCGACACGATCAACGGCTTTGGTGTCCTGCTCATTATTACTGCAACTAGTGACACCGATGGCACTAATAGCAAAAATAGTTGCCATAAGAAAAGAGGATTGGGCTGGTGAAAAAGTCTTCATTGGCATATCCTTATTATAAAAAATAATATGTACATATAAAATTATGTGCTATTTTAGGTCGTATAGTGCCCGTACTGTTCTTAAGTTTTTGCATCGCACAAGTAATGATTAGATGCGATCTACTATGGACTCAGGCACTTGACCTGCACAATATTAAAGTAGTTAAAAGTCATAAATCCATTAAACGCATATATAAGATACGAACGTTCAGCGCTTATAATGGGTAATGCGACAAGGTTGTAAGAGAGTAAACAGAGAGAACTTAATATTCTGTAAGTTAGTAGTAACATTATTATAGCAAACAACAAAAGATAAAATCTGATAAAAGTATTATTAGATAAACTTCTTAATATTAAAATCAATCAATAGCTGAATCTTCAATTACTATCTAAAAAGATAAGCCTGCTGGCACTTAGTGGTTAGTGGGCAGATAAATCAGCAGACATAAAAAAAGCGTCTAAACACTATTAGTGCTAGACGCTCTTTTCATAACCGTTTCTCTAAGCTTTTCTACAGTCGTTCCTGTAAAATCGCCTAAGATAAACCCCTAAGCTATCTTAGGTAGTTTACCTTCCGTAATAACTTCCTCATCGACAGTAACGGTCTTAACATCTGTCATCGATGGCAGCTCATACATAGTTTCTAACAGCACATTTTCCACGATAGAGCGCAAGCCACGCGCACCTGTTTTACGCTCCATAGCCTTTTTGGCGATAGCGTCAAGGGCGGCATCAGTAAAGGTGATTTTCGCACCTTCCATATCGAATAGATATTCATACTGTTTGACTAGCGCATTCTTAGGCTTAGTCAATATCTGCACTAAAGCTTCCTCATCCAACTCTTGTAGGGCCGCAAGTACTGGCAAGCGCCCAATTAGCTCTGGAATTAGACCAAATTTGATCAAATCCTCCGGCTCAACTTTTTGTAATAGATCTGAGCTACTCTTGCTGTTATCTTTTGAGCTGACGTCAGCGTTAAAGCCAATACCTGTTTTTTCAGTACGCTGCTGAATAACTTTATCTAGGCCTGCAAAAGCGCCCCCAACGATGATTAGAATATTGCTAGTATCAACTTGGATTAGCTCTTGCTGAGGGTGCTTGCGACCACCGTGAGGTGGAATAGCAGCGACTGTCCCTTCGATTAGTTTAAGCAAAGCTTGTTGTACGCCTTCACCTGACACATCACGAGTAATAGAAAGGTTCTCACCTTTTTTACTGATTTTATCGATCTCATCGATATAAATAATGCCTTGTTCAGCTTTACCAACATCATAATCAGCAGCTTGTAGCAACTTTTGGACGATGTTTTCTACATCTTCACCGACATAACCAGCTTCGGTCAAAGTGGTAGCATCGGCCATAGCAAAAGGCACATCTAATAGACGCGCTAAAGTTTGGGCTAATAGCGTCTTACCTGAACCAGTAGGCCCAATCAGCAAGATATTACTCTTAGACAATTCAACCATCGCTACATCAGCGCCAATCTTAGATTTTTTGCTATCACGAGCTAAGGTCTGACTAACTTTTAGGCGCTTATAATGGTTATAAACCGCTACTGCTAGCGCTTTTTTGGCTGCGTCTTGACCGATAACATATTCATCAAGCTTGGCTCGTAACTCTTTAGGGGTCGGTAGCTTTTTATTGACCCACGAAGTATCAAGGTCGCTATCATTATCATCGTCCTCATCAGGTGAGCTATCAGCGATGAGATCGGTACATAGCTCGATACATTCGTTACAAATATTAGCATCGTCAGCCGCGATTAATTGTTTGACTTCTTTCTTGGCTTTTCCGCAGAACGAGCAATGCGGGGTTTTATCTTCTGCCATGTACAGGCACTCCTAATTTTTAAACTTGGCTTATGTTTCAAAACTGACAACTCAAAACTGACAATTCAAAATTTACCAGTTAAAGCTTATATAGTCTAATGGGGACACTCAAAACTAAAACGCACTATAGTAGTAGCATAATGCACTAGTAGCATAATGCGCTTGGGTTTATTTTATATTTTAAGTTCAGTAGGGCGACGCTCTAGTACTTCATCTACTAAGCCATATTCTTTGGCTTCTTTAGCATCCAACCAATAGTCACGCTCAACGTCTTTCTCAATTTTTTCTACTGGTTGACCAGTACGCTCAGCCAAAATCTCATTTAAGCGAGCACGAGTTTTTAGAATTTCACGAGCATTAATTTCGATATCTGATGCTTGACCTTGAGCACCACCAGAAGGCTGGTGAATCATGACGCGGGCGTTAGCCAAGGCATAACGTTTGCCTCGTTCTCCGGCTGCCAAAAGAAAAGAACCCATGCTGTAAGCACCGCCCATACAGATAGTCGATACGTCAGGTTTGATAAAGTTCATGGTATCAAAAATAGCTAGGCCAGCACTAACTGAACCACCTGGTGAGTTGATATACAGATGAATATCTTTATCAGGGTTTTCAGCTTCTAAGAATAAAAGCTGGGCCACGATAAGATTAGCCATATGATCTTCAACTTGACCAGTTAAGAAGATAACCCGCTCACGCAATAAGCGTGAAAAAATATCGAACGAACGTTCGCCACGCGCTGATTGCTCAACGACCATCGGCACTAGTGCACTCTGAGTGTTATGCATACCTTGGGCGTTGTGCGCGCTCATAAGCATATCGAAATGGGGATTGCTAGTAATGCGATCATAATCAGTCATGGAAAGATCCTATTGAAATATATAATATAAAAAACGGATTTTATTAAAAACCAGCTATTAATAATAAGTATTATTAAGAAAATAAGTGCCGTAATAGTAACTTTTTTTAGCAGCTAATAGTGAATATTTACGGTAACAAATGATGAATTATTCCCTATTAATAAGGCGTCTGTAGTCATTTATCAAGGGCTGAGGATATAAAGCGCTAATAAAAATGCCCCAACAAGATTTGTTGAGGCATTATTTATCTCACTATCAATAAACAAGTTTCGATAAAATCTATCAAAACCCTAGCTTATTAGTTTGCTAAGCAAGCAAATTACATCGCTTGCTGTTGTTGTTGCTGAGTAGCCAACAAATCTTGATAGCTAACTTCTTTGTCAGTTACTTTACCTTGTTCAATAAGGTAATCAACTACTTGATCTTCTAATACTACTGACTCAATGTTAGCGCGTTGTTGCTTATCATTAGTGTAGTATTCGATAACTTCTGCTGGATCTTCGTAGTTTTCTGAGGCTTCTTTGATAAATTTCTCAACACGTTCTTGATCCACTTCTAAGCCTTTAGTATCGATAACGCGAGCAACGATGATACCTAGACGGGCAGCACGTAGCGCTTGTTCTTCAAACAGCTCGTTTGGCAACATGTCTTTATCAAAGCTATCAGCATTAGAACCGAACTGCTGAGCGAAACGTTGCATCATCATGCTGCGCTGACGATCAATTTCTTGCTCTAGCATAGCGTTAGGAACGTCAAATTCGTTCTTTTCTAATAAAGCATCAAAAGTAGCTTGTTTAATTTGACTGCGGGCAGCGTTTTTAATTTCGCGTTCCATGTTCTTACGAACGTCTTCTCTTAGTTTTTCAACGCCACCTTCTTTAACGCCGAATAGCTCAAGGAAGGCATCATCGATTTCAGGTAACTTAGATTTTTCAACTAATTTTACGTTGATTTTGAACTGAGCTTCTTTGCCCGCCAATTCTTCTGCTTGATAATCTTCTGGGAAAGTTACGTCGATAACCTTTTCTTCGCCAGCTTTCAAGCCTTTGATACCCGCTTCGAAGCCTGGAATCATTTGGTTGCTACCAATAATCAATTTGAAGTCTTCAGCAGAGCCGCCTTCAAATTTCTCACCGTCGATTGAGCCTTCAAAATCAAAAGTAACTTGATTGCCTTTATCGGCTTTACCTTTTTTCTCTACGAACTCTTCACGTTGCTTTTGTAGGTTTTCAATCATAGTATCGACATCAGCTTCATCGACTTTCGCCATATGACGCTCAACTTCGATCTCATTGATACCTTGAACGTCAATTTCTGGGAAGATTTCAACAGTAGCTTGATAAACCAAGAAATCGTCTTCAAGTTTAACATCATCGATATTAGGCATGCCAACAGCGCGGATGTCTTCAGATTTGATAGCCTCAAAAACAGTATCACGGATCACGTCATTGATAACTTCTTGCTGAATACCGGCACCGTATTGGCTGCGGATATGCGACATAGGAACGTTACCTTTACGAAAGCCATCAATTTTGGCAGTTTTAGCCACTTGACGAATGCGACCTTCGACTTTGTTTTGGATTTTTTCAACTGGTACTTTTACAGTCAGCTGAGTTTCTTTGTTAGAAAGCTTGTTGGTTGTGACTTGTAGATCTGTAGCCATGTTAATTACACCTTTAGGATTGAAATATCAGGCAATCGCATTTTATAGCGCACAAGTTTACTTATGAGCCAATTGCCTTTGGAATGAATAGGGGATAGTAATAGCCGAAAAAAATATAATGCAATCAGCAATCGCCAAAGGCACTATAAAGACCGACTATTAAGTATCAGTAATACCTTACCAAAACGCCTTAAGTCTACTTATTTTTAGTTTAAATAAGCAAAGACAGCTGGTAATAAAATTATAAAAGTAGATTAGTATAATCTATCTACTAATTAAAGTAAAAATTATCTGTTTTACAGCGACCACTTTTATCGGCTATATAGTTAGCAGTAGCGCTATAATTGTTGTAATAATTGGCGAATAGCTTGTCCGCGATGACTAATCTTGTTTTTGTCACTAGCACTGAGACTGGCCGCTGTCGCTTGCATATCAGGTAACCAAAATAGTGGGTCATAACCAAAACCACCGTCGCCATGTGCTTTGTCCAAGATTTCACCTTGCCATAAACCCTGAGCGATAATCGGTAGCGGATCATCGGCATGACGCACCATTGCTAGTACGCAGACGAATAAACCTTTAATCGCAGTAGTAGGACTTTGAGCGCGTACAGACTGCAAGTCGGCAATGAGCTTAGCATTATTCTTGGCATCATCACCGTGCTCTCCAGCATAACGAGCAGAGTAGATGCCGGGTGCATTACCAAGTACTGGCACGCATAACCCAGAGTCATCGGCGATAGCCGGTAGACCACTGATGCGGCTGGCGTGTCGGGCTTTGATTATGGCGTTTTCGATAAAGCTTAAGCCATCTTCAATAGCATCCTCTATGTTCAGCTCGCCTTGCGGAATGATAGTGACGTTTAGGTTAGCTTCAGCGAACAGTCGCTTAAACTCGCTAAGCTTGCCTTTGTTATTACTGGCAAGTACCCAATCCTGTTGAAATATGTCGGTAGTTATAGGCTGATGTTGATTAATTGGCATAAAGATAAGTCCGTGATTTAAAATCTAATACTTTTAGTGTGAGTTTGGGTATGATATAACTGCTATATAGTATATAAAAACTATAACATTCGGTAACGGATAGTTAGCGGTGTTATTGTTATACTGTATAGCAAGCTACAGTGAATTATAGCTTATAGCTTGTAAACTTTAAGTTAACAATCTGCAATTTATGCTTGTTGTTACTGATTATTGAGAGAAATTATTAATAATCAGCGTAACAATAACCAGTAAGTTGCCTTTAGGTTGCCTTTTAACTTTACAGCAAGTACGCTATTATATTCAGCACTATATTTATTCACTAATAATAAACTCAGCCAACTTAGCCTAACATTTTATAGAAGTTACTTTATAATCCCTATACTATACTAGGCTAAAACAGCAAGGATAAAATAACTATGACGACTATTACTTTACCAGAATTACCATATGCAAAAGACGCGCTAGAGCCACATATCAGTGCCGAGACCCTAGAATACCATCATGATAAGCATCACAATGCCTATGTGACTAAGTTGAACGAATTGCTACCAGGTTCTGGTCTAGAAGACAAAACTTTGTCAGAAATCATCGTAGCAACCGCTAAAGATGACAGCAAACAAGGTATGTTTAACCAAGCAGCGCAAGTATGGAACCATACTTTTTATTGGAACTGCATGACGCCTGATAATGGTGGCGGCGAACCTACTGGTGATCTAAAAGGCAAAATCGAAGAAGACTTCGGTAGCTATGACAAGTTCCGTGAAGAGTTCAAAAACGCAGCTATGACTCAGTTCGGTTCAGGTTGGGCATGGTTAGTTGCTGATAAAGTCGGTGGCAAACTATCAATCGCTAAAACAGCTAACGCTGATACCCCATTAGCACATGACCAAGTCGCTGTATTAACTTGTGATGTATGGGAACATGCTTACTATATCGATTATCGCAACCGTCGTCCTGATTATGTCGATACGTTCCTAGACAAACTAGTGAACTGGGACTACGCAAATGCTAAATATAAAGGTCAAGATGCTGGCGTTGAAGAGTAATCTTTAATACTTAAGTATTTGATCAATAAAAAAGGATGCCTTCGGGTGTCCTTTTTTTGGCTTAAATTTTCAGCGAATAATAGTTATATGCTGTTTTTGCTGATATTTACTGGCATTACCAGTAGAATAAAAATAGGGTTTGCTACCAATTACTGTATTTCCAATTGCTTTTATAGGAAGATATTATGTCAAACGATCGCTGCGCAGCGCTATCTTTAGTAATACTTATCGAAACTAAAGTAGGCTTTGCTGACCAACAAATTCAAGCTTTTAAAAAACTACAGCCTTTAGTATTAGCTGAAAAAGGCTGTTTGCAATATGAGCTTAATCAAGATGTGGACAAGCCAAACCAATTTGTATTAATCGAAAAGTGGGCTACGCAAGCCGACTTAGATGCTCATGATATTACTGCGCATATGATAGAGGCTGACAAAAAAAGTCCTAGCTTTCGTGCTAAAGCTGCTACTGTTTTTAAACTAAAAGCTATTTAGTGGCTTTTATGCTAGATGCTAGTAGTGATTTAGCGCTATTTTCGTGGGTTAATACCCACGCTACGCAGAATTTTGAATATAGACGATAATGGTTATGTTTAAAAGGTAAATAGCGTGCATTCCACGCACTGTTGATAAAAAACAATTGCTTAAATTGCTTTTCATAGAGTTTAAAATATTTTAAATTTGCATATAAATAGATATTTTAAACATTGTTGGTGCGTGGAACGCACTCTACGGTTATTAGCGAAGCAACGCTTTATCTTGAAAAACTTTCACTATGAAGCATATACCTTATCATTAATTTATAAAGCTACAAATAACGATACTGCGCTAAAAGCTCAGCCTACAACTGAATGTATTTTGACCGTACATATAAGTCGATCTTTTGAATCTTATTAATGTCCTTTTTTTTGGTTTAAATTTTATTAAAAGAAATTACCAGTATTCAGCACCAAGAATCTGCTTATCAGTAAGAAATTCGTCTGAGGTATCAATTACTTCAATAGCTTTATCAATTATAATCTCAATTATTTTCTGCTCTTCTCTATTTAAATAATATTTAGTAATAACAGTTTCGTAATGCGCAGGATAATGTAGTGTTGCAGAATAATATATACAGATTCTATTCTCTTCGTATGAAAGAATGAGCTCTAGAGCAGTTTCACACTCCATTCCGCTAAGATATAAAAGCTTTCCTAAAGGATATTTCTGAAGACTTACGGCATTTTGCCATTGAATTCTTGAAGAACCATTGCCCTGACCGATCGAGGATAAAGGAGATTTTCTATTTACAGGTGCTTTAGAAAAGTAATCAACTAGCTTTGAACATTTACTGACTTCAAAGTTGAAAGTTATTTCACGGGTTTCATAATCTGATTGACGATCGGATAAAGTACCTTGTATGACATAGGACTTCAAAATTTCAGAAGGACGCTTGTCGCACCAGCCATTGAGATCGGAATGAGGCGGTTGCCATAATATTAAGGCTTGTCCATCTTGAGAAAAGTCTTCATTTTCTTCAAGCTTCACAAGATACTTCTGACCTATTCTAGGCAATAGACTATCCAATTCAATGATCTCTTCCCAGCTTTCATTCCAAGATAATTTTGACCATTGCATCGTTTGTAAAAGCTGAATAGCTTTTGCTTTCTCATGTTTTAGTTTTTTATGAGACCGAAAAAAACTAAACAAGTTCGCTAAGTTTATCGACATTACAACACCTCAAACCCAAACCAGCCCAAAGCCTCTCGCAACATCGCAATATTATAAAAAGCATGCGCATTAACGGTATTTTGACCGTACATATAAGTCGATCTTTTAAATCTTATTAATTTACTTTTTTGGTTTAGCTAGCCTTTATCATAAAATGACTAATTATTATTTAAAGCCATCTCATCAAGCTTTTTCAATATAAAGCGTCCTCTTTCTGATACAGTATTTGACTTATCAGCTGCAAATTTTTCCGCAATAGTTCGAGTTTGATTACCCAAGCTATCAATATCTCTAATGAGAAACTCAGCTGAAACTTGTCTTACAATAGAAGAACGATCAAAAGCTGACCTGTTTAGTAAATCACTAAAAGGTATCTTTACACTGATTTTTCTCTCAGCTATAACTGGTATTAGTTTTCCTTTATTATAAACTTTATCAGTCCATTTCCATTCTTGACCTACAATCCAGAAAATGCGTTTTTCAAATAAACTACGAAAAGCTTTGGCTCTCATATGAGGCTGCATAGCATTATTAGCTATTTCGTTGAGACATTCATCAAGTATAGGTGTACGACCAAGTTGAGAGAACAACGATGGCATTGGTCCTGATATAGACGAGATTAATTTAGATTTAAAACCTACGGCTAAACTTTTAGTACTACTAATATGTAAAAGCATCTGTCTATCAGCTTTTGCAATTTTACCCCATGAATCCCAGTTTAAAAAAACTGCAGTTAGTGCCTCAATAACATCTTCAGGCTTAGATTTTTCAATAATCGAAGGAATGACTTCTTTTGCAGCTTCACGAACTTGCGGCACCCAGTCATTTAACCTACGAATAACTAAAGTGAGGAAAAAAGCGTTTGGGGCGGCTCCTGATAATGCGTATAAACCTTCTTCGCGCTTATAACCATCAGAACTGATTACATCTAACCAAGTTAGCTCTTTAATAGGTCTTACCCAAAACTTCCATTTAGATTGCATAAATAAATTTGAATAGTTGACAAACTCATCACGAATTAAGCGCTCGTAATGATCAATGTTTTTTAACTCTAGCTTTGAGGTAGCTTCAACAAGAGAGCTCATATCACCAGTAGAATTAGTTATAGAATTAATAGAACTTGCAAACTCTTTTAGGGCAAATTCAATTTCCTTAGACTTTTCTTCCAAGTTTTTCATAATTAGTCACTATTTCAGTTATCTTTAATTATTGATACAAAAATAAAAAATATGGTATCGCTATCCATTGTTGTTTACAAGACGATGCGCAGGGCAACACCCAGCGATTACAGTTTCATCAACTCAGCTATAGCACTACAAACCCAAACCCGCCCAACGCCTCTCGCAACATCGCAATATTATAATAAGCATGCGCATTGACGGTGTTTTGAAAGAAGATATAAAGCGTATCAAAATGCTGACGCTGATTGGCAATCGTTTGCGCCCAATCCTGCATCTCACTCTCGCTATAGCGATAGTCATGACGGTCGCTGGCACTCATCGCATCCCACCAGTTTAGATTATTACCATGCATACGCAGGTAGCCAGTGCGCTGGGTAAATATCAGTTGTGAGGGCGGGAGACCTTTGATATCTGGATAGTCGACACTGCACCAGATAATACCTTGCTCTGTAAAGCTATCAATGACTTGCGGGGTATGCCAGCTGGCATGACGGAATTCTACTGCTAAAGGATAGTCCTGAAACCAGCTGACTAGCTTAGCTAAATACAGCCGATGGTCACGAGTACGATCAAAGCCATGGGGAAACTGTAGCAATAGTGGTGCTAGACAATTTGCCTCTACTAAGGGGCTGAGGGCGTTGATAAAAGCTTGTGCGTGTTCGGCAGAGCCTTTTCTAGCATGAGTAAAATCTTGGTGCAGCTTAATAGCGAACCTCAGCTCACTGTCGGTTTGCACATAAGCCTTATTGACCATGCCAGCAAAAGCCTTTTGGCCAATAGGGGCATAAAACGTACTGTTGATCTCTACTGCGCCATACTGCTTGGCGTATTCACGCAGGAAGTCCGTTTTTTTAGTACCTGTAGGATAAAGAGTGCCTAACAGATCAGTATCGCTATAACCGCCCGTGCCAAGATAGACAGTCGGCGTATGGTTATTAGCCGCTTCGATACTGGACGTAGGCGCTAAAGGATTCAGGGTCGCTGCAGTGTTGACCATAAATTACTCGCTTATCATTAAAAATACCAAAGTTAGAATAGTAAGGTAGACAATGCCATCATCCATAGGATGAATAGTAGCGTTAACGCTAGGAATTGCGCGGCAGAGCCAACATCTTTGCCAATCTTAGCTAACGGATGTTGCTGAGTAGAAGTATGGTCAATACTGGCCTCTAACCCCGTATTAAACAATTCAACGATAATAGATAAAAAAGAGGCGATTAACAGTATCATCTTCATACTGATAGCCAAAGGAATAAAGATAATGACGATGAGCAATACTAGATTGAGCCAAAAGGCTTGGCGAAAAGCCGCTTCGTTCTTATAAGCGGCCATAAAGCCATCGGCAGAGTAGCCCGCAGCTTTGACGATACGTCCAAAACCGGCCTTGCCTTTGGCCTTACCAGCGAAACTATCCGCTGCCAATGAAGCCGTATCTGGGGTGTGCTCGGCATGATCATTATGCTGATGCTGAAGGGAATCAACAGATGAGCTGTCATTGAAGGTAGACTCATTAAGTTTGTGAAGCTTATTATTATCCATATAAAACCACCATCCATAGTTATTGATAGGTAGCAGTTTAGCATGAGCATAAAGGTAGCAAAGCCATCAATCAGCCTATTTTTGTTCAATTATTTAGTGGAGGAAATTGAACACAGTGATTAGTTCTGGTGAATCTAAAGAACCCTATATTTAAATAGCAGTATTTAGTAGCTTGAATAAGGTGCCTATTTACTTATTACGCTTCCATAGCCATTCGATAAGCTCAAGAAGTCCATTATCATCAATGCCAGAATCAGAATCCATATCAGGGCTGAGCTCACGTATTATAGCGGCGCGACCTTGGTCAAATAATGACTGCGCATAACGTTTGGCAGCCTCGACGCCCATTAGTTTGACGTAAGTCGATTTGTCTAACTTCTCATCGCTGCCAGCAGGCTTACCCAGAGTATCAGTGCTAGTAGTTACGTCTAAGATATCGTCTTGTACTTGAAAGGCCAACCCAATGTGTTGAGCGCACTCTTCTAGCGCCATACGCTGCGGTGCAGTAGCTCCAGCACAGACAGCGCCCATCAGCATAGCCGCCTCAATCAAAGCGCCAGTCTTATCACGATGGATAGCTTCTAATTGCTGTTGCGAGACAGTAGCGCTGGCCTCTGCATTAAGATCAAGCATTTGCCCTGACACCATGCGCCGTGCACGAGGAGCAAATATCGCCAATAAGGCACTAGCTATGTTGGCATCAAAAGGGGCAAAAGTCGGCATCTCAGCCGTCAACACTTCAAAAGCCAAGGTTTGCAGGACATCCCCGGCTAATAGTGCGCTTGCCTCATTAAATACAATATGACAAGTAGGCTGTCCGCGACGTAGAGCATCATCATCCATACAAGGTAAATCATCGTGTACTAAAGAGTAAGTATGCAGCAGCTCTACGGCCAACGCCGCACGCCGACACATATCATAATGTACTTCACTAGTCAGTAGCGGCTCCAAAGAAGGGTCTAAAACCGAGTCTAAAATAGGATCAAAAAACTGCTGGTTAGTCACTAACGAGTCAGCAAAGATAGCTTGATTGATGTCACTGTTATTACTAGTGTTAAGGTTATTAAGCGCATCAATAGCAGCAAAACTACTAGCTACCAATAATGGTCTTACTAACTTACCTTGGCCAGTCATCACGTAGCGACAGGCCTCATTGAGGGGACTTGGTAATTGGGCGTAGTTAAATAGCGACCCAATATCTTGCGCTAACTGGCTACGCAGCGAGCTGTGCAGCTGCTTAAAAGAGACGAAGGGGATGAAACGTGGAGCAATAGGGGCAGTCATAATCCAACTCATAAAAAGGTGAAGAATAAAAATAACCTTAGTGTAGCATGTTAGCCAGCAGCCCTTATATAGCTTTCATTCACACCTTTATCGATGGCTTCATAAACCTCTATTCCCTTTGGCTATCTTATGGCTAGGCTAAGAAGAATTTTTTGCTAGGGTTAGTTACGTTTGGACGATTTAACTTGTCTGACGAATGTGTTGTTATAGGGTAGTAGAAGCAGTTTATTTGGGCAAGATTCACTGACAATAGTCCGTCGATGCCGACTGCTATTGAAAGGTGGGATTACTAAACTAACGGGTCGCTCTCGACTTAGCAGCGACTTAATAATGACTTGCGAGTATGGTTTTAGCTTGTGACAGTGAGGGGCATAATCCCCTACACTAATTAACGTTAAAAAAGTCCCATGATCTAACTGATGATTTAAACCAGAAAAATTTAAACGAAAGATATTTAAATATAGAAGATCAGTTAATAGTTTTAGCCAACAACGAAGCGCAATATCAATAGACGCTAAGTAATAAAGATATCAGCATTGCCTATTCCTGCAAGTTACCAAGCTTGTAGGTAAGCAATGCTATTACTCAGACTACCAATAATACTGTGCTGTTGCTTGTTAACTAACAGCCAGATTTTATTAGGTGGCTCTATAAAACATAGCTGTTTAACCAATAGCTTTTTAATACATGGCAAGGAGTTTCAAATGGTATACCAAGGAAATCGCATCACGGTAAGCATGCTAGATGACGGCATCGCCAACATGCATTACAACGCCGAAAATGAGAGCGTAAATAAATTTGATGCTGAAACCAATAAGCAATTTGGTGAAGCAGTAACTGCTTTAGAAAAAGCCAGTGATATTAAGGGATTAATCGTAACTTCAGGTAAAGGCGTGTTTATCGCTGGCGCAGATATTACTGAGTTTGTGGCATCATTTAAGCAATCAGAAGAAAGTATTAAAGACTGGGTTATTAGTATTAATAAGGATTTTAATCGCTTTGAAGATTTACCATTCCCAAAAGTAGCGGCCATCAATGGTGCCGCACTTGGTGGTGGCTGTGAGATGACGCTAGTTTGTGAATATCGGGTCATGAGCGAAAAAGCCATTATTGGTTTGCCTGAAACGCAACTGGGCATCTTCCCAGGCTTCGGAGGTACTGTACGTAGTACGCGTATCATCGGTATTGATAACGCACTTGAATTGATCGCTACTGGAACCCCTAAAAAAGCCCTAGACGCGCTAAAATTAGGCTTAGTTGATGCGACTGTAGCGGCTGATGACTTACAAGATGCTGCTATTGATTTAGTGAAAAAATGTATCTCAGGTGAGCTTGATTGGCAAGCACGTCGCTATGAAAAGCTAAATCCAGTTAAGCTCAATGCCCTCGAGCAAGCGATGGCGTTTAGCAGTGCTAAAGCCATGATCTTTGCCAAAGCCAATCCTAAGCAGTATCCAGCACCAGCATTAGCAATTGAAGCTATTGAGAAGCACGTTAACTTATCGCGTGATGAAGCTATTGCAGTAGAAGCAGCAGGTTTTGCTAAAGCTGCTAAGACCCCGCAAGCTGAGAGCTTAGTAGGTCTGTTCTTAAGCGATCAACTGGTCAAAAAGCTGGCTAAGCAACACAGCAAGCAAGCGCATGAGATTGATGAAGCAGCCGTGTTAGGCGCAGGCATTATGGGTGGCGGTATTGCCTATCAAGCGGCTAGCAAAGGCTTGCCTATTATCATGAAAGATATCAAATCTGAGCAGCTAGATTTGGGTATGGGTGAAGCAAGTAAGCTACTAGGTAAGATGGTTGACCGTGGCAAAATGACGGCTACTGAAATGGGCACAACTTTGAGCCGTATCCGTCCAACGCTTAACTATGGTGATTTTGCTGAGACTGATATCGTTATCGAAGCCGTAGTAGAAAATCCAAACGTCAAGCGTGCGGTACTAAAAGAGGTCGAAGGCTTAGTAAAAGACGACTGTATCCTAGCGTCAAACACTTCAACAATTTCTATTACCTTTTTAGCAGAAGCGCTGGCACGTCCAGAGAACTTCGTTGGTATGCATTTCTTTAACCCAGTACATCGTATGCCTTTGGTCGAAGTTATCCGTGGCAAGAAATCATCAGAGCAAGCGATCGCTACTACAGTGGCACTAGCTAGTAAGATGGGCAAAGTACCCGTTGTCGTTAATGATTGCCCAGGTTTCTTAGTTAACCGTGTACTGTTCCCATACTTCGGAGCATTTGATTTATTGCTTAAGCAAGGCGCTGATTTCGTCAATGTCGATAAAGTTATGGAAAAATTCGGCTGGCCTATGGGTCCTGCATACTTAATCGATGTGGTCGGTTTGGATACAGGTGTTCATGGCGCAGAAGTGATGGCAGAAGGCTATCCTGATCGTATGAAGGCTGATTATAAAGGCGCAATTGAGCATCTTTATGATAATAAGCGCTTAGGTCAGAAGAACGGTGTTGGCTTCTACAAGTACGCCATGGACAAACGTGGCAAGCCTCAAAAGACTGCCGATGAAGCTACTTATGAGCTGTTAAAAGCGACTACTGATAGCGAAAAGCAAACTTTTGATGATCAAGCGATTATTGATCGTACTATGCTGGCTTTTTGCAATGAGACGGTACGTTGCTTAGAAGATAACATCGTCAGCACGCCAAGCGAGGCCGATATGGCAATGATTATGGGCGTTGGTTTCCCACCGTTCCGTGGTGGACCTTGTCGTTATATCGACCAGATGGGCCTAGATAACTACTTGGCATTGTGTGAAAAATACGCATACCTTGGCAAAGCTTATGAAGCCCCACAAAAGATTCGTGATATGGCAGCAGCAGGCGAGACCTTTTACGCTACTGCATAATGAGCACACACTATTAGGATAAGTAACCAAAGCGCTGGTTGAACGCAGTTTTGTTGATAATTATTAACCTGCTATCAAGCTATTATTAAGTTATTAGCAGTGAAAGTTCATCTACAGCGCAACCGTTACTGACAATAAAAATTTAAAAGGAAGATAGTATGACAACTTTAAGTCCAAATGATGTGGTCATCGTAGATGGCGTACGCTCAGCAATGGGTAAAACGAAAAATGGTATGTTCCGTCACGTGCGTGCCGATAGCTTATCAGCGGAGCTAGTTCGCGCTTTAGTTCTGCGTAACCAATTCGATCCTAATGATATTGAAGATATTATCTGGGGTTGTGTCAATCAAACCTTAGAGCAAGGGCTGAATATCGGTCGCAATATCGGTCTATTGGCTGATATTCCAAAGACTACTGGCGGCCAAACCGTTAACCGTCTTTGTGGCTCTTCTATGCAAGCATTGCATACTGCGGCTGCGCAAATCATGACCAATCAAGGCGACACTTTTATTATCGGTGGTGTTGAGCACATGGGTCACGTAGGCATGATGCATGGCGTTGATTTAAACCCAGCGGCCTCGAAGCACTATGCCAAGGCCTCTAACATGATGGGTTTGACCGCTGAAATGCTGGGCCGCATGAACGGTATTACTCGTGAAGAGCAAGACGCTTTCGGTCTAGAGTCACATCGCCGTGCGTGGGAAGCGACGACTGAAGGTCGTTTCAAAAATGAAATCATCGGTATCGAAGGTCATGACGAAGCAGGTCGCCTGCAACTTTGTACTGTAGATGAAGTGATTCGTCCCGATGCGACGATGGAGCAAATGCAAAAGCTACGTCCAGCCTTTGATCCTAAAGGGGGTACAGTAACCGCAGCGACTTCATCAGCACTATCAGATGGGGCCTCCGCTATGTTGGTTATGAGCGCACAAAAAGCCAAAGATTTAGGTCTGAAGCCCCGTGCTCGTATTCGTAGTATGGCTATCGCTGGTTGTGATGCCGCTATTATGGGTTATGGTCCAGTACCAGCGACCCAAAAAGCCTTAAAACGTGCGGGCTTAAGCCTTGACGATATCCAAACCATTGAGCTAAACGAAGCTTTTGCAGCGCAGAGCTTAGCGGTTATCAAATCTATGGGTTTGACCGACAAGCAAGACATCATCAACATCAATGGTGGAGCGATTGCTTTAGGTCATCCACTCGGCTGTTCAGGCGCACGTATCACCGTGACTCTGCTAAATGCTATGGAGCAGATGGATACTGAAATCGGTCTAGCGACTATGTGTATCGGTCTTGGTCAAGGCATCGCTACTATTATTGAGCGGGTTTAATTAATATCGAACGTCTAAATATTAGTATGGTTCAATTAAGCTGATATTTATTTACTAATTTACGCTAATATCTTGTAAAAAGAGCGCCTCTAACTTAATGTTGGAGGCGTTTTTTTGTCTGTAGTGCATTAAAGGGGCTTGAGGGAAAAAAGCTGATATCGATTAGCTCATTCAAAGTTGCAGCAAGTAGCGCCGCTATTATGGTCAAAAATGCTTACCCAATTCATCAATGGAAAGTATAGGTAAAAAATAGTTATAACCCAGTAATAGATGATAAGTTGTTACTAGAGATTATCCTCATTGACGACCTCAACAAAATATGACTAAATAAGAAAGACTTTTATAACTATAATGGCAATAATTACTATAGTTTTATAAAAGTGCATTATCTTATAAAAATATATTATCTTATAAAAATAACGGAATCTGTTGCCCCCTGCCGCAGATCTACAAGGAGTGTACTATGGCTACTATGATAACGGATCGTACTTACCGCATTGCCCGTGAGAACACGCAAGCGATGATTATTGACGTACAGGAACGCCTAACCCCACATATCAATGACCATGAAAATATCGTCAAAAAAATCTCTACTTTAATTCAAGGTCTACAAGCACTTGATATTCCTATTATGCTCAATGAGCAATATAAAAAAGGTTTAGGCGAGACTTTGCCTGAGATAAAAGAGCTGCTGAACGAGAATAATAAAAAAGGCTTTGAAAAACTTACTTTTAGTGCTTGTGACAACGATGATTCATGGAATCATTTGGCGCAGCAAAATCGTAGCATCGTGTTATTAATGGGCGTTGAGACTCATGTTTGTGTGCTGCAAACGGCTCTTGATCTACTCGATAACGGCATGCAACCGGTGATTATTGGCGATGCTGTAGGCTCACGTTTTCCCTATGACAAAAAGCAAGCCATTCGCCGTATTCGCCGTGCTGGTGGGGTTATTACTACTGTAGAAACCGTGCTGTTTGAGCTGTGCCGTAGTAGTGCTGACCCAGCATTCAAAACTATTAGTAATTTAATCAAATAATAGGCTTACTTAATAATAAGTTGATTTTTAATCGATAAGGTAGAGCCAATCGGTAGAGTAAAGCAGTATGGTCTAAATAGTTTCTTGATACTGATATTATCAGTTGCTATAACCGCGCCAGTCTCTGCTGCTAGCTCTGTCAGTAGCGGTAACAAGCTGGCAGCAGATGCCAAGAAGCAAATCGGTGTCACTGTCAGTTACGACCCGACTTATCGCAAGCTTGATTTCCCACGTGGCGATGTAGCACAAGATACTGGGGTCTGTACTGATGTGGTAGTACGAGCTTACCGTCTGCAAAATATTGATCTGCAACAGCTTGTTAACGTCGATATGAAAGCGAATTTTTCTGCTTATCCTAACACTTGGGGTCTAAAATCAACTGATAAAAATATTGACCATCGCCGTGTGCCTAATTTAGAGACGTATTTTACTCGTCATGGACAGCCGTTATCAGTAACCGATAAGGCAGGGTTTTTAGCGGGTGATATTGTTTCTTGGCGACTACCTACTAGTAATCTGCCACATATCGGCATAGTTTCAGACAAGCTAGCTGCTGACGGTACGCCGCTAATTATCCATAACATCGGTCGTGGTACTCAAGAGGAAAACATCCTTTTTACTTATCCAATCAAAGGCCATTTCCGTTATTAATACCCTCAGTATTGCCGCATTAATATTTATCTCTTAGTGCTATTAAAAAGCAGCCGCTAACGAATTAACGCTAGCGGCTGTTTTTATGAGATAGTATCAGCAACCGTTTACATCATGCTATGCGCTTTACTAGCAAAGTCTTATTCAGCGTTTGCTAAGCCTAATAGCTGTCCCATTTCAACTGTAGTATTAGCACTCATGCCCTGTTGCCAATCCGCTTTAGCGGCTTTTGGCAGAATAACGATAGCGGTTGAGCCTAAGTAAAAACGCCCAAGCTCAGCACCTTTGGCTAACGGCATATCATGCTGCTGTAGTTGGATATCTTTGCTACGGGTGATGCGACCAGTTGCTACGGTTTCGATACCAGCGACGATCATGGCTCCAACCATCACTACCGCAGCTTTGCCATACTCAGTATCGAAGATGCAAACCAAACGCTCATTACGTGCAAACAGATCCGGCATGTTAGCGGCTGTGCTATTATTGACCGAAAATAAAGTTCCAGGTACGTAGCGAGTGGTGGTTAGAGTACCAGCAAACGGCATATGTACCCGATGATAGTTGCTAGGAGCTAGATAAACCGTAGCAAAGCTCCCCTCAGCAAAATAATCACCGTCGTCTTTATTAGCTAGCAATTGGCCGATATCGTAATAGCTGCCTTTAGCTTGCAATAATTTGCTATCTTCTATCTGTCCCAACTGCGATATAACGCCGTCAGCAGGACTAACGATACCATTGACAGTCGCATCGATAGTACGGGCATCGTCTTTGAGCTCACGAGTAAAAAAATCATTAAAGCTCTCGTAGGCGTTAAAGCTTTGGCGCTCATACTCTTTTAAGCTGACGCCATAAACTTTTGCAAAGCTGCGAATAAAAGCCCGCTTAACTAGCGGATGACGACTAGCGGCTAAGCGACCAGCAACGCGACTGAGCTTCTGCTGCGGAACAAACTGTTGAATAGTAGTAAATAGAGTCATAACAGGCTACCAAGATGATTTTTTGAATAAAGTATTTGATAAAGAGGGTGTTGTTAAGCGCTTTAGTAAACAATAGTAAAATATAATAATATTGTGGCGTATTTTATCATGGTGAGGGGCATTGATATGCTTATAATTGGTTAAGGAAAAATTTAATGAAAGCACTTATTCAGCGTGTTAAGCATGCTAATGTCAGAGTTGATGGACACAGCATAGGCGCTATCGAGCAGGGAATCTTGGCTTATATCGGTCTTGGTCACGACGATGATAAACAAAGCATGCAGCGCTTAGTCGATAAAATCCTGACTTATCGTATTTTTGACAATACTATAGACCCCACTAAGCTAGGTAAATTGGACCAAAATCTACAACAAGTTGGTGGTGGCTTATTATTAGTCTCGCAATTTACCTTAATGGCCAATACTAATAATGGGCGTCGGCCTGACTTTGGTCCGGCAATGTCTCCTGATGCAGCGCAAGTGTTGTTCGCAGAGATGATAGCCTATGCGCAGAGTCAATATTCGATCGTTGCTAGCGGTGAATTCGGCGCAAATATGCAGGTTGAAAGTATCAACGATGGGCCTTTGAGCTTCTTACTTGAGGTTTAATAAAGCTAAAGTTATCGCTTCAATAAGCTCTATATTGATAACTTGCGCCATATCTTAATAGCAGTGCTTGTCATCAAGTAGTCATAATTAAAGGCTTTAATAGTAGGCTAATAAAAAACCAATAAAAACTAATAAAAACTAATCAACCAATAGCTGATACAGACTTAGCCCATAGTAAGTTAAGCTACTATCACTATTGAAACTGTTACCAATATAAGGTCATAGTATGCAAAATGAGCGGATTTTGATCGTTGAAGATGAGCCAGCGATTAGTGAGATGATCGTAATGACGCTAGAGATGGCTGGGTTCGATTGCTTGCAAGCCGCTAATATCTCAGAGGCGCACCAACAAGTCGTCGATCACCGTCCAGCATTGATTTTGCTAGACTGGATGTTACCTGGTGATAAAAACGGTATTGATTTTTGTCGCATGCTCAAAAAAGATCAAATGTATGCGGAGATTCCGGTGATTATGCTGACTGCCAGAGGCGAGGAAAACAATAAAGTCCATGGCTTAGATGCTGGTGCTGATGACTATATTACTAAACCATTCTCAACCCGCGAACTGGTATCGAGAATCAAAGCCGTACTACGTCGTAGTAGTAGCTTGAGTGCTGATAAACCTATCGACATTGGTAAGCTCAGCCTTGATACTAAAAGCCAGCGTCTAACGACTGAGGGTAAGGTTATTGATATTGGCCCAACAGAATATCGGCTACTAGCATTTTTTATGACTCATCCTGAGCGTGCATATACTCGTACTCAACTGTTAGATCAAGTTTGGGGTGGTAATGTTTATATTGAAGATCGTACTATCGATGTGCATATTCGCCGTTTGCGTAAGCTTCTACAGCCGTATGACTGTGACAGATTGATTCAGACGGTTCGCGGTACTGGCTATCGATTCTCTAGCTTATTGCAGGCAGACTAGATTTACTATAAAAATAACGGTAATGCAGCTGCTTATAAAATGATGGACAAACCTATGATACCCGCTATAACCACAACGCCTGTCACTGAAAATGAGCAACAACATGAGCAAAATCAAATTGACCAGCAACAGGCGATAGGTCAGCTCGAAAAAATAAGAAGCTCGTTGCGAGCATTACAAGATGCCGTAGTATTACTTGATCATAATGATGGCTTGGAATGGTGGAATCAGGCAGCGCAAACGCTATTGCTATTGCAAGCTGGTGATAAAGGTAACTGTATTTTTGATTTTATCAAGGGGCCTGAGTTTCGAGATTACTATCAAGCCATATCTATAAGTGGGGAGACCTCTAATCATGGTGTGCACATGGCATCATGGCGAGATCCTAAGCGTTATCTTAGATGTGAAATCACCCGTTTTGGCGATAACAAGCTGTTAATTATCTACGATGAAACTCGCTTGCATCATCTAGAACAAATGCGCCGCGATTTTGTCGGTAATGTCTCTCATGAACTGCGTACACCTTTGACCGTGCTGATGGGTTATCTAGAAAACTTTTCTGAGCAAGAAGACATGACTCCGCAGTGGCGGCGCGGTTTTGAGTTGATGACTCAGCAAACCACTCGAATGAATAGAATCATTAATGATTTATTACTGTTGTCTAAAATTGAAATTGAAGAGACTCATCAGCTTGAATACATCGATATGACTAAGCTGCTTACCCAAGTTTATGATGATGCGCAGGCTTATAACCAAGAATACGGTCATACTATTCATTTGCACATAGACACTTATGATGGCTTATATGGCTCGGAGATGTATCTAAATAGTGCCTTATCTAATCTAGTTATCAATGCTATTAAATATACCCCAAAAGGGGGCAATATAGAGATAAGTTGGACCAAAACCTGTGACGGCTGTTGCTTTGCAGTCACTGATGATGGTATTGGTATTGCCGATACTCATATCGCCCGTTTGACAGAGCGCTTTTATCGTGTTGATAGCAGTCGCAGTCGTGCTACTGGCGGCACAGGGTTGGGGCTTGCGATTGTTAAGCACGTCCTGTACCAACATAATACTAGCCTGCATATTAAATCTAAACAAGATGTGGGCTCTACTTTTAGTGCTAAGTTTCCGATGTCCCAAGTTCGAACTTCGGTTGATAATTAGCTTGTAGCGTTATTTGGCTTTGATTAGCAAAGGATAAGGATTGACCGCACTGCCATTGATGTAAACCCCATAATGGACGTGGGGCGGTGTGCCTTTAGCATTGCCGCTATCGCCAACATAACCTACTGTATCTCCTGCCTCGATCCATTGATTGGGACTGATATCAGCATAGTCCTCTAGATGCGCATAGTAATGTCCCGCGCCACCAGGCCCTACGATAACCACTACTTTTCCACCTAATCTATCATCACCGACTTTGCTTACTACTCCTTGGGTAGTGGCTTTAATCGGAGTATTGCGTGGCGTAAAGATATCTATACCTTCGTGACGGCGTCCTTCGCTACGTGCACCGCCCCAAGTATCAGTCAAATGCTGACCTGGTAACGGACTGGGTAAGCTATTGTCTGTTGGTAGCGGTTGTTGCAATAGATTTACTTGCTGCCATTTTGCTACTACAAAGCGCTGCGACTGTTGACTGATAGTAGGTAATAGCTTATCGAATAAAAACAACAGCCCCAATAAAAGCATTGATCTCACTATTAGTTTTAATAACCGACTAAATAGTGATGGCGGTGCTTGCCGATATTGGTCATTGAGGGGCATCGATTTTCCTTATTATTAACTACTTTTTTATTAACTGCTTTTAATTTTAGCAGGTTTATTTACTGCGGTTGTGTTGGTAGCAATCCTAAGATAACCGCCTTCTTATCTTGCAGACGGGCAAGGCGGTGTCTACTTGTGAACGCTCAACACGCCCTAATATATAAAGATTATTTTAGACTTTATTCAATGGTGTTTAACCATAAATTTTCTATATATTATAATGGCTACTGCTTATGACTCCCGTTGCTACAGCGCTTATTATTGATACCGAAACTGATCAAGGAAGTGATCCAAGACCTATTCAAGTAGCGACTATAAATGTTGCTACCGGTTTTGAGTGGATGCAGTATTTTAACAGTGGCCGTTCGATATCGCCTGTAGTGATAAAAGTGCATGGCATTACTAATGAGCGTGTCGCAGGTCTGGCAAGTTTTCAGTTGGATGAGTTCGAATTACCAGAGTATCTTATTGGCCATAATGTTCGCTTTGACTGGCGAGTGATTGGCAAGCCATCGACTAAGCTGATATGTACGGTGCGGCTGGCACGCGCCGCTTTTCCAGAATGGCGGTTTTATGGTCAGTCCAAATGTATCGAACAGCTATTGGGTAAAGGCGAGGCCAGTAAAATGACCATAGCCGCCCACGATGCGCTAGGCGATGCGCGGATGTGTTACTTACTTTATAAGGCTTGTTGTGAGCGCTTGGAGATTGATGCTACTGACTTTGCCGCTGCTCACAAAATCTCCAACACCGCTAATCCCGTGAGCAAGATGCCGTTTGGCAAGTATAAAGGTCAAGCTATCAAAGAAGTACCGATCAACTATATTAAGTGGATGCTAGGTAATATTCATAATATGCAGCCCTCATTACATACGGCTTTGACTGAGCGTATAACTGCTGCAAAACTGAAGGATACAGAGCAAAATAGCGGGTAATACTAGTAGCTGTAAATCATTGGTCAGCTACTATTGCAATGTTTGCGGACACTGAGTTTGCTGGCACTGGCTATTTTGGCGATAACTACTATCTTCGCTATTATGATGATGGCGCAGCAATCATCACTGGTTAATAGTGGTTTTGAGGATTAATTACCATTAAACCAATCAACCGCCATCTGCCACAGCTCTGGGGCTTGTTGATAGGTTTTGCGACTGAAGTAGCGCATGTGCCCAATGCTATCTAGACCGAAGTCTTGAGGATGCAAGAAGTGCTTTTGCACTGGCATCTGACTATAGACCCTAGTCATGTCATCGATATTGTCACTATTGGCGATATCATCATCGCTAAAGCCTAGCCATAACGACGGCATAGTGAGGTGGTCGTAAAAGTGAGTGTGAATACTTTTGCCAAAGGCAGTCTTGATATAGCCAGCACCGTTGCACCACTCGCGCCATTGTCTAGCGACGCCGCTGGGTAAAGGCTCCCCCATACCGATTTTGTCAGCGGCCGTATAGCCCAAAGTTAGGTTGCTTAGCGGGATAAATAGCTGCATAAAACCTGACGCTTTGAGCCGGTAAGGCATAGCCATATTTTTGATACGCCCCGATGAACAAGCGACGTTAAATACTGAGCTAATAGCCGCATAATTAGGCATTAAACCAATTAACTGACCACCAGCACTATGTCCTAATAGATGATAGCTCGCATCAGTAAACTCATAATGCAAAGCATCCAGAACTGCACTCATATCATGACGGCCCCAGCTAATTAGCTAGGCATCGCATTTAGCTAAAGTAGTGGAGAGTGAGTCGCTGATTCCTTCATTATCAAAAGTAATTACTCCAAAGCCTTGCTCAGCTAAAAACTTAGCAAAATTATGATAAAACTGCTGTTTGATACCAGTAGCTGGCGCTATCATTATGGCTTTTTTTACGCTGTTTACATCAGTATTAGGTCGGTAAACAGTAGCCGCTAAGGCTTTATTACGCTCAGTCATTATGGTCAGTGAGTAGCTTTCGATAGCGCTAGCATTAAGCCCTATAGTACTACCTAATGGCTGCTCAGGCAGATGGTCTTCAAGCGGGTGATTGTCTGGCATTAGTCATCTCCTAAGCGGTTGGTTTTTTACTGCCTAACTACGTCATCCTGTATTAATTACGTAGTGATAAATCGTTGCTAGCATCTAATAGCATGGCTTATGGTAAGATAAATAGGGGCTGAATCCAACGAATTAGCGAAAGATTTTATATCGCCGCAGTCACAGATAAAACTTAGCATCATAATTCAAGTAAAACAACTTACAACTAGAAACTCAACCTAAGGCTAATTTATGCAAATGAAAATTAACAATGAGACTTATGAAGTTATTACTAGCCAAGATATAGCTAATATAGAACAAGCAGTAGACAAATCCACTTTAGCCATGCCATTAGTTGCAGTGTATTGTGGTTCACGTTTAGGTAATGATGAGGTTTATGAACAAGCGGCCCGCCAATTAGGTAGCGCTTTAGCCAACAACGGCATGGGCCTAGTATATGGTGGTGCTAGTATCGGTCTGATGGGTGCAGTAGCTGATGGGGTGATTGATAATGGCGCGCAAGCTGTTGGTGTGATTCCGACCTTTATGCTCAAGCATGAAATTGCTCATCAAAAACTAACACGCTTGCATCTGACTGATACTATGCATACCCGTAAGACAGTTATGGCAGAATATGCTGATGCTTTTATTACTCTACCAGGCGGTCTGGGTACCTTAGAAGAAATTATGGAAATCGCTACTTGGCGACAGTTGTATCAACATGAAAAACCGATGATTATTCTTAACATTAACGGTTTTTATAACCGCTTGATTGAGCATCTTAAATATACCGCTGATCAAGGTTTTATGAAGCAAGAGGATCTCGATCGTTTAGTGGTTTGCAACACGATTGAAGAAGCTATTGATTTATTACAAGCAATAGTCAAAATTGACGAAGCTGTCGACACCAAAAAAATGGTAGGAAACTAACAGCCTCAGTTACACTCGATGGCTAAAGGCCAAGTTTTATATAGTGGCTGTTAGCTGGCTTTTATAAAGCGCGAATTAGAATGAGAAAAAGGGCATAGATTAATAATCTATGCCCTTTTTTAACTTTAAAACGGTTAGCTTGGCATTATGATTCACTAAGCTAATCACAATACTCATAACAACATTTAGACAGAAGCAGGGGTTAAGTCATCTAGTGCTATCTCATTCACGCTATGATTGACATCAGCCATGCGAATAGGGAAGCCACGCAGCTTAGCTAATACTCTAGCAGCTACATCTATGCTTGAACTATCGTTATGAGCAAGGTAGTCCCACTGATGAGCATAGCGACTCTCATTGCCTGGCAAGTTGCTTTCTAACAGTCCAAGTTCAGTTAACTGCTCAACGATCTCATCAGCAGCAATCAAAGTAGACGACGCTTTGACGTTTTCGGCACGGGCATAGTGTAGATTAGGATACAAGCTGACATCTGCAACTCGCAGCGTATCATCCTCGCCTGGAATTTGTTGGCCACCATATAAGGCATTGCCTATGGTTCTAGCACTATTAAAGGTCGGTACAAACTCTGCTACATAGTCAATGGACTGCTGGCTACGCGCTTGTAATGGTGCTTTGTCCCAGCCATCTTCGATATAATGCACGTACTGCTGTGGCAGTTTGGGCTGAGCACTATCTTTAGTAGAAGCCACTAAGCCGTCATCGAACAAGGTAATAAACTTACTCATACCATGGATTTGAAAATAACCCCCTGGGTAAGGAGTCAGTTGAGCCATACCCTCTGGCGTACCACGAGCCCCATAAATGATGATCTCTGGTATCTGACCGCCCGCATCATCCCACTGAGTGATATAAGAGGACTTAAACTCAACCATCCGAGTGACTTCAATCCCAACCATATCATCGATGATACCCGTACGGAAGCCACAAGCATTAACCAAATAATCGACTTCGATAGACTCTACATTTGCGCTATCGTCTTCACAACCGCTAGCAGTAGCATGCCTGATTGCTTGGCTATTTTGCTGATAGTCGATACGCCATTTACTGACATGGTGGTTAGCATTAGTACAGTCAGTACAATCGACGGCTACTACCTGCCGAACTTTGGTATCAGTAAACACATGAGCATGCTCATACTCAGCTAGTGCCAACTGGGCCGAGGCTGCCAAGCGGAAGATATTCCAACCATATTCTTGTACTACAATTAACGGATACTTTACTTTGTTTAAATCAAGATATTTAGCAACAGGTATCATCCATTCATCGACATTAGTAGGAACTGCTACTTGTGGACGCTGAGACAACTCAATCAGCTGTGCATGGCTATAGAGTTGATAATAATTTTCCGGCTCACCTAAGACTTTATTATTAATATCTTGCGCGATAAGATCACGATAAGCGTCCGTTAAGATATCTAAGCGCGGTAACAAGTCTTCAGGCAGCCCTTCATCGCGAGTAGGTACAGCGAACACTGTCGGACGCACATCAATAGTATAAGGATAAAGACGTAAGATATCGATGCACTGTTTCAATAGCGCTACGCAATCTTCATCAGGAATCTCACGGTATAAATTACCACCAGCGTGTAGATGACACATTGGTGGACCATCAATAAGCGAGGTTTTTTTCTCAAATAAATAGGTTTCAAGCCCCAACGCAGCTAAACGTATGGCAATAGTGGCACCTGCAGTACCGCCACCAAGGATACCAACACGTTTGGTCTTAGTCTGACTAAAGCTGCTGTTATTATCATTATGAGGCTGTAATTTAAAAGCCTCAGAGTAAGGGTTATCAGAGAATGGCATCATCGTCGTTGTCATATCCTTTATGTCGTGAACATCAACATTATTGTTAGCACTAATATAGGCTTACAACAGGCAGTCAAAGTTGCATTTACTTAGTATTGGTTCAGCATTACGCTAGCGGTGTTGATTTTAATACTGCTTATTACTGGTATTAAGATTGGAGTTATTTGGTTTGCAGAAGTGTAGTTACTCATAGTATTTATTATATGAGTGCAATGATTGGCGAGTTCAATAGGCAGTGACTGTCGAGATAGTTGTATTACAAATTTTTTAATACACCTTATTATAGATGACCTTATTTTAATTAAAATAATAGTCAACATGACAGTAAATTGGTAAGAACGTACGTTCATTTTGTCAAAGGAAAGCGCTAGATATACTAGAACACTACAAACAGCATTGGTGATAAGCAGCTGACTTAGCAACGGCTTATATAGGTAGTGGTTATGAGTATTAGATGATATGTTTTGTAAGTATAATAGCCAATAGAATCGACTTAATGTGAACCTGTGATATATTAAAAAAGCTCAATAATAGTTTAGAATATTTAGGTGTTTGAATACCTTAGACTTAATAAAGATACTAAATTTTTCACAATAAGGAAGTCGCTATGAAAAATATTATTATGTTGTCAGCGTTAGCAGGAGTTTTAACGCTTACCGGCTGTACAACCATGAAAGATATGATGGGAATGGGCAATTCAGGTATGCAGGATGTGCAAGCCACTGTCAGTAATACCGCTCCAGTTACTAGTATGAACGGGGTGTTGGTTGATTCAATAAATAAAATGACATTGTATACTTTTGATAAAGATTCCATGAATAAGTCAGAATGTGGTTCAGTCTGTACTGTTGCTTGGCCAGCATTTACCGCCCCTAGTAATGCTAAAGCTTCAGGTCAGTTCTCAGCATTCCAACGTGAAGATGGTACTTATCAATGGGCTGCAAACGGTAAGCCATTATACTTCTACGCTAATGATACCAAAGTCGGCGATACAGACGGTGATAACAAGCTTGGTGTATGGCATGTAGTACGCACTAAATAGAGTGTTCTCAAGCTTCAACCTAATCCTCTACATAATATAGTTATTCTATAATAAAAACAGCAGCTAACGTTTATCGTAGCTGCTGTTTTATTTGGGATTGCAATCTTATTTGTAGCTAAAGAAAGACTAAGCTGACTTGACGAGTTTTCTTCCAACCATCCGTTTATTTCTTCTGGATTAGCTCACCATCGATTTGAATAGGTACATTAGTAGTGATGCCTGCAGCAAAAGTAGTCATGCCATAAGCAGCACGATCAATATTACCAGTGGCACGGAAGCCAATAACTGGCTCTTTAGTCATCGGACTATTAGCAATTTTTTTCAAAGTGACGTCTAAAGTTAGCGGCATAGTCTTACCTAATAAAGTAAAGTCACCAGTAACTTTAGCTTGAATAGGATTGATGAAGTTTACTTGTGTTGACTTAAAAGTCATCGTTGGGTATTTTTCCACATTGAAGAAATCAGCCGTTCTCAAATGCTTATCACGAGCCTCCCATGCTGTGTTAATACTATTAGTATCAATCACAAAGTTCATCTGCGCTTTATTAGGGGCTTTCATATCATAATTGAGGCTGCCATCGACTTTGTCGAAATGTCCCATAGTAGTCGAAAACCCTAAATGCTCAACTGAAAAGCCGACACGAGTGTGCGAGTTATCAAGTTGCCATTGAGTTGGCATAGCCGCGCTGGCGAGAGTAGTGACAGCTAGCGCTGAGCTGATGAGTAATGTTTTGGCTATAGTAGGTAATGAAACACGAGTCATAATTTATTATTCCTGCTAATTAGAATTTATTAAATATTCGAAGATTAGTAATAGCTGTTCAGCATTAGCATGCGAACAGTCAACTGTAACAGTTACTCATTATTTATAACTTATCTATAAGTAGAAGTCAGTAGCTTTATGAAAAAATACTTAATAATATTGTTACACTATAAACTTTGAATACATAATGCTAACGATTAACTCTCAGCGGAATTTTTGCTGGTGGTTACTGATGGCTTGCATAGATAAGCAAAAGAAGTTAAAATCGCCCTTTGATTTTCCCGCTGTGGAAGGCTAAGAGAGCAGAGATTTGGTGTCGGGTACTGGAATAAGCCAGTGACGTGATTGCCAGATTTATAGATGTGCTTAGTGCCTCAGTTACGTATGTGCTTTTTACAGAAACTTAGTATTTAAGGCTAATATATAAGTTTGGCAAATTGCCAGTAATAGTGATCATACATCGGACATAGAGAGTTTATTATGCGTAAAGATATTCATCCTGATTACCATGACGTTTTGTTCCATGATACTAACGCTGACGTTTATTTCTTAACCCGTTCAACGGTTAAGACTAAAACTACTCGCGAATATGAAGGTACAGAATACCCATATTACCCACTTGATATCTCAAGTGCATCGCATCCGTTCTATACTGGCGAACAACGCAAAACTTCTACTGAAGGCCGTGTTGCTAGCTTTAACAAACGCTTTGGTGCATTCGGTGGCCGTAATAAGAAAGCTGAAGACGCTACTCCTGCTGAGTAAGACTATCTTACTAGGTAAGTTTGTTTTACCTAAGTTAGATAATAGTATTAAGATAAAAAAACCACTGATTATTCAGTGGTTTTTTTTACTATAAAATCAGCTGTTTTAGCTGTTAGTGGACTGGATACTAAACCTCATGCACCCTGTTCAGTAGTAAGCAGTTCAGTAATCAGTTCCGCTAACTGCTGTGCCCAATAGCCGTACATTAAGCTGCTAGGGTGAAAGCCATCGCTGGCAAACATCACTGCAATATCGATCGGCGTGCCATTAGAGTGCTCAGCTATCATCCGTGGAAAGTCAGTGGCCATATAGCTCACACCTTGGTATTCAGCACAAATATCGCACAATACTTTATCCAGCTTAGAAGCTTTTGCGCCAATAAAGTTACCCAAAGGCGCTGGCAAGGCTGGCATTTGTGCCATAGGTGGTAAGCTGGAAAAAATCAGCACTCGCACCGCAAACTTGCGCTTAGCAATAGCGATGATTTCTTGTATCTGCTGCTGCCACTTATCGACCGCAACATTCGCTGTAGTATCATTAACCCCAACGCTTAGCACCATCACATCGATAGGCTGACTAGGTTTAGGCAGGATGTACAAGCGCCTTAGAATATCGAAGCTAGTATGGCCGGTAGTCGCTTGCACCGACCAGCTCAATTCATCAAACTGTGCCGCAAAGGTCTCGTTAACTAGCGCTTGCTGCTGTAAAGCTGGGATTAATCTACCAGCCAGCGCCTGTTGTTGGGTCTGACTACCAACCCCAGCCGCTGCTGAATCACCAACCACCATGATCTTAAGCGTGCCCTGATCCGTACTAGTATCAGTATCAACATAAGCATCAGCACTACTGCTTTTAGTTGAGTCCATAAGTTTTACTTGCCCGTAGCGTATGCCTTCAGGCTCAGGTAGACGAATAGTATCGCGCTTAACTTTACGACCTTGATAAATGTAAATAGGAGCTAAAAACAAATCTTTTGCAGTAGATTTTAGGTTAGCAGTAGCTACCATTGGGCACGCTCCCGAATAGTCGTTAGACTGTCTTCAGTGAGTAGTTTGCCATCGACGAAGACGTCACGTAGTAAGTTAACACTATGGGCCGTTAACTCATCAGCTTTAATAGTTTTTAGCTGGCCATTACTGTCTTCTATCAAGGCTAAACGACCTTTTTTAGAGCGTTTAGAGTGGCTAGTGATAGGGTCTTTATAGATCTCTTTCCAGCTTCCATCGATAGAGATAGCACTAGCTTTCATCGCCCAGCTCATAGTATCGCGGTTGACTTGTTGCAATAGACCGCCGCCCATACCAAAGGTAATATTATCTGCGCTAAAGCCAGCTTCCATAACCGCATCGACGATTTTACCTAGACTCTGCGGGCTAATACCGTCACCTTGAATGATGCGTACATAGTCGGGCAATACTTTATAGCCTTTGCTATTGATGGTGGTACCGAACTTGACAGCTAAACGTTGTAAGGCCTCACGGACAACTTTGATCGGCTCACCACTATCGGGTCGGATAACTAAAGTACCGCCCATATTCTTGACCTCATCTTTTAGGCTGTCGCCCCAAATATTGTCAATAGCGTTCCATAAGTCATAGCTGTCAGAAACTACCGAAAAGGCTTTACCTTCGCCGCCGAATTGCTTGAGCATATTGGCATAAGCAGCTGTTTCCCCTTCGCGTCCCCAAGCGGTCATAGTACTGTGTTCCGCTGCTGGGATAGAGAAGGCTGGCATGTCTTTATTCATACCATACCAACGACTGGCCGCTACTAAAGCGGTCATCGAGTCAGTACCCGAAAAATTCACTAAATGCGCCAAGCTGCCGAGTGCCACCGACTCAAAACTCGATGCACCACGAGCGCCAAAGTCATGTAGGCGAAACGGTAGCGAGTCAATATTGTCAGCGGATTTTTCCAAGGCTTGACGAATAATCCCTTTGCAGTAACGTGAGACGCTGGCAACCGTCGAGGGGTACCAAATAGCCCGTAATAAGGAAGTCTCGATATAACTAGGCAGCCAATAGAATTCAGGGTCAGTGTTGATAATCTGACAGACCACGTTGGATACTGGCACGATACTGCCTTCAGGTACCGCTTCAATACGTAGCGGTAAATAACCGTCATGTTTTGCTAATAAAAGCTCCCAGCCAGCACGGTTAAAAGTCAAACCATGGGCTTGGATGATAGTTTCGGCTTCATCAATATCTTGCTGAGTAATAGGTTTACTAAGATACTCTTTAATAAAGGCCTGTAAGCCGAAGAATACTACGTCGTAGTCGCCACCTCTAGCCTCAACATAGCTGGACATATACTCGCTGCCCGCTGGGTATTGCACCCAATGTGAGGTTTTATAGCTGTCGCTATTGAGAATCAAATTATTAAAATTACTAGTGTACATCACAGAACTCCTCTGCTTTGAGATGCCGCAGTTTCTCTTGATTAATACGGTCAACTGCGGCGGGATTAACCTTTGCCGTCTATCGGCTTAGGCGCTAAAAACTAAGTGTTTCGAAATAGCTTATGTCGAAATGCTTAATATCAAAACGGTCTTTATAACCGCTATACAAATCGTAAAAGCTATAAAAGTTATAAAAGTTATAAAAGTTATAAAATTATATCGATTTTTTTAATCTAAAAGCTAGTCAGTTATAACCTTGATAGTCGCTATAAACCGACCATCTTGGTAATAATCGCATAGTGATCTTCAAACATCATCTTGGCATCCAGCTCAGCTAAGGGTAGCCAAAATGCTTGTGCAGCATCATCGCCGCCTTTTACTTTTGGCAAACCTTTGGCGTCGTTCTTCAATTGAAGATAAAAAGCTTGGGTAATAGTGCGACCACGCGCCGAGCGATAAGGATCATCAAAAGTATGCTGACTATGACAAGAGCCACGCAATACTGGCTCAGGCACTTTTAGACGAGTCTCCTCGCGTAGCTCACGGATGCAAGCGTCAAATAAGGTTTCTTTAGGATTGAGAAAACCACCTGGCAACGCCCAGAGACCCCGTCCTGGCATACTACGGCGCTCTACTAATAAGATATGCCCAGACTGAACTACTAACGCATCCGCAGTCATAAAAGTTGGTGGATAAGGCGCGGCTTCCCATTGCTTTTTGTAGGTATCAATAAAGCCAGCTTCTTCATTTAACTGCTTATAATCTGCGCTGGTTTTAAACTCATTTAACACTTTACGAGTCGACTCTGGCGTACGCTCTGGGGTCGGGGTTGCTCCCATCAAATAGCTGTCCCGAATAGGGGTGGCAGATAGATTTTGATAGTTAGGAACCGCAACAGAGGCCCAATTGGGAAATAAGGATAAATAGTATGATGAGCTGTCTTTAGAGTGGCCGATGAGACCGATGTCAGCGTGTAGATCACCAGTGACGGAGCGTACGCCGGCTTGTACATATTTAAGCCAACGGGTATCGTTATAGAGGGCGTCATCGAGTGCTACACAATGGATTCTAGCGGCTTCATTTTCTGAATAAGCGCCCTTAATCATTGCGGTACGTTCATCGACGGTAAAAGGATTGCGTAAGCTACGCGGTAAGTTGGCCGAGCCGATAAGCATAATCACTTCATCAGCACGCTTTAGTGCCTCATCAATGACCGCTTTATGCCCGCTATGAAACGGCTGAAAACGGCCAATAAAAACTAAGTATTTATAGTGTTTGTTGTCTTTTTGATCTAAGTCTTTTGCTGTCAATTCACTCATAAGTGCTTACTCCCTGCAAAACATCTAGCAGTTTTTCAAAATTATTTAATGACGCTAATACTGACACAGGCGCTTAGGAACTGGCAAGTATAAAGATGTGTTGTAAGGTATGAATATTATTGATGCAGGGTGGTAGAGTAACTAGAGCAAGCAAGTCATGCTCGGCTATGATCGTCTAGATACACGCCCTAATAGAGGGGTTAATAAAAAATATAAGCCATTATCTCTTATGTTGCTCAATCCAAGCGGCAATCGTTGGCCAAATCTCTTTGGCGGCATTGCTACTTAAGATAACTCGACTGTGGTTATAATCTTCCAAATCGCCATTGGTGCTCGAGAACTCACGGAAGGCATTTGCTGGATTATTAAAATCATTTAAAAATAGCTGGCAGCCACTAGGTGGCGCGATAAAATGATCGCCTTTAGCACTTATAGCGTAGATAGGAATAGTAATAGACGGCATTAGCAGGCGATAATCAAAGTCGGTTTTATCAGTAAAACCTGCCAGATTTAAACTTTGTTGAGATAAGTTACTATGAAAGTTTTTATTTAAATTCCAGTTATACCACTGACTCATAGTGTGGTAGCTCTCATTAATTGGACCGAGTTTGAGCCGTTTAGCAGGCAAATGATTGAGCCATCGAGTTAGGGTTTTTAGCAAAAAGATTTTGCTATAGCTTTGCCGATTTAATACTGCTCCATAAGCTTGGCAAGCCACCATACTGATACTGCTTATTTTATTAATATAATGCTGATTTTGAGTTAGACACATAGTCAAGCCAATACCGCCGCCACTATGAGTGACTGCATGTAAGTTGTCTAATTTTAATTGCTCAAAGAGATAGTGAAGACTAGCCTCAATATCATAAAAAGCCACAGTTTCAAAATTGAATTTATCTTTAGGAGTTGAGCTGGTTCCATGGCCACGCCACTCCATAATGTAGCAATTATGCCCAAGCTTAGCTAAGTAGCCAGCAATCCCTAAGCTGACTCTTTTGTCAGAAAAAGTACCGTGGATTAACAAGATGTTTTGGCTCTTAGCTTTTACATGAATGCTAGGATTATCGACTGCAGAAGCTTGGCTTACATAATCAGCTTTTACTCTAGCGGCAAGATGCCAGACGGCAATTTTTTCACCGTCTTTAGTAGTCACTAGATGCAAGCTTTCAGTACTCATAAGGCGGACTCTTTTTAATTACAGAATGTTATTTAATAACTTTAGAGTATCAAAATGACTAGTATATAGTCAGTTAGCAATACTTAGAAAGTCGTCTAAGCATAAATTCAGTTAGGGTATTAGGCGCTAGCTAAGCTATTAAAATAGTTAGTGTAAACATTATTAACAGCTGATATAAGACGATGGTTGATAATCGACGAGCTGACCTTAATATAGATACTAAGATGTAGCTACTAATAGATAGATACTAGCAGCCCTTAGTCGCCATCATAAGAAAAATCAAAGTTACCTATAAGTAGAAGATAACTTTAAATCACAGTAGGGCAGTCGGAATTAGCTACTGTTTGCGTTATAATAGACCCTATACCTCGCTAGCAGTTATTGTCAAATTCCTATAACTATAAAGTTTACTGCTAGATAGCTTGGCTGATAGCCATGACCAATTTCATTTTTTGCAAATTTCTGACACCGTTGCTTTTATAAGCTAGGTTTAGCTATTAAACCCTGATGTCTCAACACCTACAACTCAATGAGAGCCAATTATGAGTGAACAGACCCCAACCGATATCGCACCTGCTGACAGCCAAGCAACAGAATATGAGTCAGCATTAGACACTGAGCAAACTGAGACTAAAAGTAATATTACTATTACTGAATCCGCTCAAGCCTACTTAGCTGATTTGCTATCGAAGCAAGATACTGACGGTATTGGTGTGCGTATCTTCGTTGAGCATCCAGGTACACCGCGTGCCGAATGTTGTATGGCTTACAATCAGCCGGGCGAAGAAGACAGCGCTGATTTAAAGTTTAGCTATGACAATTTTGCCGCCTTTATTGAAGCGTCTTCAGTACCTTATCTAGAAGATGCGGTAATTGATTATAATAAAGACCGTTTCGGTGGTCAGCTGACCTTCCGTGCCCCCAATTCAAAAGTACCAAAAGTTGGTGCTGATGCTAGTGTTGAAGAGCGCATCAACTATGTGTTGCAATCGGAGATTAATCCTGGCTTAGCGGCACATGGTGGTATGGTTGATTTAATAGAGCTTATTGAAGAAGAAGGTATTGGCCTTACTGCGGTATTGAAATTCGGTGGTGGTTGTCAAGGTTGTTCAGCGGTTGACATGACTTTACGTCAAGGTGTTGAAGTACAGCTTAAGCAGCAAATACCAGAGTTAACTCAAGTTATTGACGAGACTGACCATACTAGTACTGAGAATGCTTACTATAAATAAAAAATATCAATAATGCTCTGCTAATATCCAAAGATTGCTTATTCATAAAAGTCATTAGTTGATTAAAAAATTGCTATTCTATTCATAACGAAGCTGGGTTACTATTAACTCAGCTTTTTTTATGGCGAGGGGTTTATTAATAAGTGTTTTAAGCAAAGTGTCATTAATAAACACGGATAATAAATACTATTAATAAACTCTATAGCCATTTTTAATTTTATTTTTTAACAAGGAGTTAGTTATGAGTAATAAGCAGGAGCCAGTAAAAAATCAATTAGAAACTAAGCCGCGTCTAGAAACTTTAGCGATTCATGCTGGGTATAGTGTGGAACCTACCACTAAAGCAGTAGCGGTACCCATTTATCACACTAGCTCTTATGCGTTCGATAACACCCAGCATGGGGCTGACTTATTTGATCTAAAAGTCGCAGGTAATATCTATACTCGTATTATGAACCCTACTAATGCGGTATTAGAGGAGCGAGTAGCCGCCTTAGAGGGTGGTCTTGGCGGTCTTGCTGTAGCATCGGGTATGGCTGCTATCACTTATGCCGTGCAGACTATTTGCGAGATGGGCGATAACATCATTGCAGTATCAACGCTTTATGGGGGTACTTACAATCTATTTGCTCACACCTTGCCACGCCAAGGTATTGAAGTGCGTTTCTTCGACTATAACAATCCTGAGGCTATTCGGGATTTGATCGATGACAAAACCAAAATGGTCTTTGCTGAGAGTATCGGTAATCCTTTAGGTAATATCGTTGATATCCAAGCACTAAGTGACATCGCTCATGAATATGGGGTGCCAGTAGTTATAGATAATACGGTTGCTACTCCAGCACTGTGTCGTCCATTTGAGTTTGGCGCTGATATCGTGATTCATTCGTTGACTAAGTATATGAGCGGTACGGGCACTTCCATTGGGGGCGCTATTGTTGATAGTGGCACTTTCCCTTGGGGTGACTATCCTGAACGCTTTCCACTACTAAATACTCCTGACGCTAGCTATCATGGGGTGAACTTCGTCAAAGATGTTGGTGCAGCTGCCTTTATTGCGCGGGCACGTGTAGCCCCATTACGTAACACTGGCGCCGCTTTGAGTCCACTCAATGCCTTTGGTATTTTGCAAGGTATTGAAACTTTGAGCTTACGCATGGAGCGTCATGTACAGAATGCGCAAGCGGTCGCTGAGTATTTGCGTGATCATGATAAAGTAGCTTGGGTAAAATACGCCGGCTTAGCCGATCATCCTGATCATGAGTTGGCCAACCAGTATATGAAAGGCACACCATCAGCGATTCTAACTTTTGGCGTCCGAAATAGTGGAGAAGGAAGTGGCAGCGAGGCAGGAGCACGCTTTATTGATGCTTTGCAATTAATCACGCGCTTAGTCAATATTGGTGATGCTAAGTCACTAGCTTGTCATCCGGCCTCTACTACTCATCGTCAGCTTAATGGTCAAGAGCTCGAGCAAGCAGGGGTTAGTGAAGATATGGTGCGCTTGTCTATTGGTATCGAGCATATCGAGGATATCAAAGCAGATTTGGCTCAAGCTTTAGCTTGTGCTTAATTCGAAGAAGTTGGCTTGATTACTAGCTAAGCTTAGCTAAGCTTAGCTTAGTTTAGCTTAATGGCTGGGTTGGTTTAATTGCTGGACTAGCTTAATGAATAAGCAACAGCTAGCCAGCTATCAAGCAAACCATTGGCAAATAAAAACCCATAGCGCAGCTATAACAGCGCTATGGGTTTTTTGTCTTAATCAGTGTCAGAATTTTGCTCAGTGACTCATTTTTAATAGTTCTTCACAGCGTCTGACAGTAGTTTTAGACAGTCAGTACTCTACGGGCGATGTCTTTGTAGCGTTGTGACTCTAGACGTGGGCCGAACTGCTGAATAATTTGTGCAGAAACTTCGCCGGCAAGGTGACCACATTCTGGCAGAGTATATTGCTGAGCTAAAGCATATAAAAATGCGCCAGCATAGTTATCGCCTGCACCATTAGTATCGATAACATCAGCGACTTTAGGGGTAGCGACTTCATGAATGATAATCTCGCCTTCATCATCTTCAGCTCTATGAGCGATAATAGTGCTGTTAGCCCCATCAGTGACCACAGCAGTCTGGCAATAATCGAGCAATGCTCGTGCTGCGGCTTTTAATTGCTTTTTCTCAGTGAATAGGCGCGCCTCTTCACTATTGCAAAATATCACTGATACTTTATTGCCAAGCATATTGAGCAAGCCTTCTTTGGCAAACTTTACCACTGCAGGATCAGCAAAACTTACTGCGATTTTGGTGCCGTGGATACCCGCTTGTTGGCGCAGTTTAATCATCGCCGGCTGGATACTTTCTGACATTGCTAAGTAGCCTTCTAGATATAACCATTCGGCATCGATCAAAGCTTCAAAGTTAATATTATCTTCGCTAATCTCACTTGAAGTACCTAGGTAAGTCTGCATAGTGCGTTCGCCATCATCGGTGATTGCTACTACACAAGTACCTGTGACGCCACCAGCATGAATCGACTGCTCTGAGGTAGTTACGCCTGCTTGATTTAAGTCCTGCAAATAAAACTTGCCCGGCTCATCATCGCCGACTCGGCAAGCATAAAACGGCTTGCCGCCTAAGCTGGCGTAAGTGAACATAGTATTAGCAGCAGACCCACCACCAGCTTGTTTAGCTGACTTAATATCTGCTAGCGCCAAAAACGCTAACAGCTCCTGCTGCTCTGCAAGCTCCGCTAAAGTCATATTGCCCTTAGTTAAACCAGTATCCTCTAAGGCGGCGTCTGATAATACATACTCATGATCAACTAACGCATTACCTACTGCCATTACGTCGTACATAACTACTCCCTTTGGCTGAAATATTGAAAATAAATATTAATGAAATGGTTAAAAAAGGCTAACACCTATCTACAGTTATTAGTCAGTTACTGGTGCTAAGGTTTTTTATTGTTGTAAGGTTAACAAACGCTGATACAGGGCGTTCTTTTTGACTCCAGTAATATCAGCAGCTAAGGCCGCGGCTTTTTTGACTGACAAGTCTTCTAATAGACGTTTTAACAACGCATCATGAACACTTAAGTCGTCATCATCGGCGGCGACATTATTACCAGCCACGACGATTACCATCTCCCCACGTTGCTGATTTTCATCGGCTTTGACGAACTCTATCAGCGCCTCAAGGGTACTTTTATGTACAGTTTCAAAAGTCTTAGTCAGTTCGCGACAGAATGTCACTTGGCGCTCACCACCGAATACGGTGGCCATATCCTGCAAACTGGCAATAATACGATGCGGCGCTTCATAGAATATTAGAGTTTCAGTAGCGGACTTTAAGGCGTCTAGCTGTTTTTGACGACCGTGAGTCTTAGCGGGCAAAAAGCCAATAAAGCTAAAGCGATCAGAGGGCAGGCCAGCTACTGACAAGGCACCGATAGCCGCTGATGCGCCTACTACTGGTGATACGGCGACTCCTGCTGCGTGTGCGGCTTGTACCAACTGATAGCCAGGATCGCTGACTAAAGGTGTGCCGGCATCACTAATTAGTGCCACTGAATGACCTTGTTGAATCATCTCAATTATTTTTGGGGTTTGAATCGCACTATTATGTTCGTGGTAGGCCCATAATTTATTATGACCTTTTTTATTAGATGCTTCCTCTTTAGCTGCACCATTATCTGGCGGCATTAAAGAGTCTGATGAATGGTTATCAGGGATACTGCTATTGTTCTGACTGAGCGTTTGGTCGGCACTGTTGTCTGTATTAGAGTCTTTATTAGACTTAGTGTCTATACCAAAATGCGCTAACAGTCGGCCAGAAGTACGAGTATCTTCACAAGCAATAATAGCCACTTGTTTGAGGGTATCCACCGCGCGTGCTGTCATATCGCCAAGGTTGCCAATCGGCGTGGCGACAATATATAGACAAGCTGGCATTTTGGTGGGAGCAGACATAAAAACCTCTTAAGCTTTATTTAGAATAGCTAAATATTAAGTAGAAAAAAAGGTTAGTTTACCATGTTGTGCTATGATAATTCTGCATTGAGCGTTTGTTAAACGGTTATAAATACTATTAGTGAGTTAACAAATCGGCTCTAATTATACTTCTGTTTATTTATACGGTTGTGAGCCCCTTATATGACTAACGATAATAGGACAAGCACCTACAAAACTAAAGCTAGCTCTAAAAGTAGCCATACAGACAAGACGGTTAAAACTAATAATGCTAAAAATATTACTAATAAAAGGCTTACTACCAAAGACAGTGAGCCAAGGAAACAAGCTCAACGTCCTTTATTAGCCACTTCACCTAAGCAGCTGCAAGGTAACTATTATGAGCAGCTGGCTTGTGAGTTTTTACAGCGACAGGGTCTAACCCTAGTAGCAAAGAATTGGCAGCAGCCAAAAGTAGGGGAGCTGGACTTAGTGATGTTACAGCTAGGACCAAAAAGACCGACATTAGTGTTTGTCGAAGTTAGGCAGCGTCAACGCTCAAACTTTGGTGATGCTGCCTTAAGCGTTACTGCACGCAAACAGGCCAAAGTTATAAAAACCGCTCAGTACTTTTTACAACAGTATCCTCATTACGCTGACTATGAGTGTCGGTTTGATGTCGTGGTTTATGATATAGATAAAGGGCTAAGTACTCAAAAACAGCCTAATTGTCAGCCGAATTGGTTGATAAGTGCGTTCGTGGCTCAAGCTTGGTAACGTCCTATCATAAGTTAGTGTCAATTTATAATGCTTACTACTTTATAATGAACCGTAATGTGGCAGATAGCTTCTTTAACAGAGCTGTTTTGAAGTCGCCACCTATTTGAAGTCGTCACCGACAGACAGTAACCAATAAGGTATCGTTACCAAAAACCTAACGGCCAGCAGTGAAAATTAAGTAAAGTAGCGTTACGTTAAACCGCATATTTTAGATGAAAACCGCATTAGACCTTTAATAGCACTCAACAATCAACTTTAACCACCCTATTTTATGAGGCAGATAATGACAAGGATACATCGGTCCAAAAACCTTATCTCGTCACACCGAGCTATGATCGGTGTCATGGCCATAACGGCTATAATCAGTACTGGCTGTACTACTAATTATTTGACCAGTAGTGCGCAAGGTACTTATGGGGTGCCAGTGACCGAACGTACTATTCCCCAGCGATTACTTGATCGTAGTATTGAGCATACGGCCAAGATCAATGTTTATGCTTTAGATCAAAACCTACAACAGAACAGCCGTATAAGTTTTAATAGCTTTTATAGTGAAGTATTGCTCAGTGGTGAAGTGCCTAGTGAGACAATCAAAGCCCAAGTAGAGCAAGTGATTAGCTCTATGCCAGATGTGCGCCGCGTTTATAATGAGCTTAGCGTTGGCGTGGCTCGTGGCTACAGCGCTACGGTGCAAGATGGTTATATTAGCTCTAAGCTAACTGCCAAGGCATTCGCTAGTGATAAGATAAAATCTTCTCAAATCAAAACCGTAACTAATAATGGTGTGGTTTATGTGATGGGACGAATGACACCCACTCAGCAAAGTCTGTTAATCGATGTGGCTAATGATACTGCTGGTGTCACGGAGTTAGTGTTATTGACTACTTTAGTCAATGATAATGGCGCATCGATCAGCGATGAAGATATCATGTATGAGCGCAATTTGAACCCGACTGCTGAGGCCGCAGCGCTGCCAAACAATGCTCCTGTGGTTGCTCCGCTTCCAGCTATTAGAAGCAGTAGCGCTGTGCAAGGCTCATCTAGCCCTTATATTGATTTGTATAAGGATCCATAGCTTATTGATAGGCTGTCATTCGCTGTTGTATTAAGTAGTGCTATTTTTTATTTTTCTTTGCTCACAATCGTTAATAGGTTGTATAACAATGTTTCTATCCTTGGTCTAGGTTTAGCTATTCTTCACAATAAGCCCTAATAGATGTAACAGTAAAAATACGGCAAATATTAAACTAACGACTAAGATAATAATCAGATAGAAACAATGAGCAATAGAGTCCTAACTGGTCGAATTAATAGCGACTAAGCACTCAATACAACAGGGATACTTAATAATGAAGGATTCAGATCAAGCATCAGCAGTATCAAATAATGAGTCATTGAATAGTGATAATGCTGATATACCTATTGCTAAAGTACGCGTCCTCAAGCTGGCTAGTATAGGGGTGAGTGCTGCCATAGCTTTAGGGGGGTTAGCTATCGCCACTCAGCAGGCACAAGCGCTATCGGCATTAGGTATCGTCAATGGTATCTCATCTAGTGGTGGTGTGGGTGTCAGTAAAGATATCGCTTATGGTGAGTCTAAGCTGCAAAACTTAGATATTTATTATCCAAAACCATTAGCGAAAGCGATGCAGGCACAGCATGCCATTAATGATAGCTATCCTATGGTAGTGTTCGTCCATGGCGGCTCATGGGAGAACGGTAACAAAGAGGATTATGCCTTTGTTGGTCAAAGCTTTGCGCAGGCAGGTTATGTCACGGCTGTAATCAATTATCGTAAAGCGCCGGAGCATGTTTACCCTGATTTTGTGCAAGATACTGCTAAAGCTATCGCTTGGAGTCATGATAATGCTACTAAGTTCCACGCTGATCCTAAGCGTCTGGCGGTAGTTGGACACTCAGCGGGCGCTTTTAATGCCATAGCAGCAATATCTGACGAAGATTTTTTGGCCCCTTATGGGCTTAGGGCTACTGATATTAAGGCAGTAGTCGGTATTGCTGGCCCTTATAGCTATGATTTCCGTCAATATGGTGGCACTAGTGCGTTCGCTGCTGATGCTACCCCAGATCAGGTGATGCCTGATCGACATATAAAAGGCTCGCAGCCTCCTTATCTACTGCTTACGGCGGAAAAAGATAAGATTGTCTATGATACTAATACTATTAAAATGACCAAGGCACTTAAGGACTACGGAGTAACTGTTGAAACCGGTGTGATCAAAGGAGCCAGTCATGCTACTAGCATCGGCGCGATGGCTGCTCCTTTTCGTTGGGTCAATGATGTGCGCGCGCAAGTATTAACTTATTTAGACAAAGAGCTCAACTAAGCTACGCTGAGGTTGCGTAAGTAGATGGCGACAGACAGTGCTGTAAGATAGTCAAACTCTTGTTATAATGTCGCCATTCTAAATATATTTTTTAATATTCTCACTATAGTATTTTTAATATTTTCACTATAGTGTTCACCCTATTTTTAAGCGGTTTTTTTAACTTGAGTTAAAAATAAACTTTCACCGCTGCAGACAGGATATTTTATGAGCATGAACGCTGACGATTTAATCGCATTTTTACAGCAGCATTATCCAGACGCTTTTATTGAAGCGGCTAATCAAGGTACTAAGTTCGATGTACGCGTAGTCGATGCCAGCTTCGAGGGCAAACGCTCAGTACAACGCCAACAAGCGGTCTATGCCTTAGTAAATGATAAGATTGCCAGTGGTGATATTCACGCACTAAACATTCAAGCCTTGACCCCTAGCGAGTGGGAAGTTCAACAGCAAAACTAAACACCTCGCCGCTACATTACTATTTTACTTATATCATTCCTTATCATTTTAATCAGGTTGTCACCCCTATGGATCAGTTTTTAATCACCGGCAGCAGTCGTATCGCAGGCGAAGTCAATATTTCAGGCGCCAAAAACGCCGCATTACCCTTACTTGCCGCTATGATATTGGCTGAAACCCCAACGACTTTGCATAACGTGCCGTCGTTACAAGATGTGCGTACTCTGATTAAATTGATTGGTGGCATGGGCATCGACATCGAAAAGCAAGAGTCTACGGTTACTTGCGACACTAAAAATATCGATAATTTTTATGCGCCTTATGACTTAGTCAAGACTATGCGGGCCTCTATCTTAGTGCTAGGGCCATTATTAGCTCGTTTTGGTGAAGCCGAAGTGTCACTACCTGGTGGCTGTGCCATTGGTTCACGCCCTGTAGATCAGCATCTCAAGGCCTTTGAAGCTATGGGTGCTGAGATTAGCGTAGAGAACGGTTATGTAAAAGCGCAAGCTCCTAAAGGTGGCAAGCTTATTGGCTGTAACTTCTCTTTTGACATGGTGACGGTTGGTGGTACTGAAAACGTCATCATGGCAGCAGCATTGGCCAAAGGCACTACAGTATTAGGCAATTGTGCTCTTGAACCAGAAGTCGTTGATTTGGCCAATATGCTCGTAGCTATGGGTGCTAAAATCAGCGGCATAGGCACAGCAACTATGACTATTGAAGGCGTTGAGCGTCTACATGGTTGTGAGTATTCTGTAGTACCTGATCGTATCGAGACTGGCTCATATCTGGCCGGCGCATTGATGACTCGCGGCGATGTAATTACCAAAAAGACTTCTTCTTTGTTATTGATTCCAGTATTAGAAAAATTTGAGTCGATGGGTGCGACGATCACTACAGGTGATGACTGGATTCGCGCTCAGATGACTGGACGTCCGCATGCCGTCGATATCCGTACCCAACCGCATCCAGGCTTTCCTACTGATATGCAAGCGCAGCTGATGGCTATTTCTTGCTTAGCGGATGGCACTAGTACTTTTATTGAGAATATCTTTGAAAACCGTTATATGCATGTTCCTGAACTGAATCGTTTGGGCGCTTCTATTCAAGTAGATGGTCATACGGCAGTGGTAAAAGGCGTTGAACACTTTACTGCAGCACCGGTAATGGCTACTGATCTACGGGCATCAATGTCACTAGTAATGGCTGCCGCTGCTGCTGAAGGCGAGAGTCTGATTGACCGTATTTATCATATCGATCGTGGCTACGAAGATGTTGAAAACAAACTACGCGCTTTAGGAGTCACTATCGAGCGTATCAATTCTAACGATTGATAATAATTAGCGTAATGGCGCGTTAAATAGCTAAGCTACTTCTAGTTAAGCGCTTGGCTATTTAAGTGCTTTATTAGTTAAATGCCTAATAGTTTAAACGCCTAGCTATTTAAATGCTTAGTGATCGGCAAAACACTGGTACTTGGCTATAAAAATATCCTCTTTGCAGTGCTATAGAAGTTAAACATCTAATTGATGAGATGGCGTCGGCAAGAGGTAATAACCGTAGATGGACAAACAGCCCTTATGACTGATAAAACTGAGACTGATAAAAGCAACTTTGAGCAAACGGCAAGCTTGCAAGATGATGCTTTACTAAATGAAGTGGATAGTGAATTCAACGGTTTGACTTTGGCTCTATCTAAAGGCCGTATTCTAGAAGAGACTATGCCTTTATTAAAGGCCGCTGGTATTGAGTTACTGGAGGATCCTTCTGCTTCACGTAAGCTTATCTTTCCGACTACTAATCCTAATGTACGAGTATTAATCTTGCGCGCTAGTGACGTGCCTACTTATGTAGAACATGCTGCTGCTGATTTTGGTGTAGCAGGCAAGGATGTACTTCTTGAGCATGGCGCTAATCACGTCTATGAGCTGCTAGACCTAAAAATTGCTCAATGCAAATTGATGACCGCAGGTATCAAAGGCGCAGTATTGCCGCAGCGTCGCCTACGTATCGCTACTAAATATGTCAATGTGGCCCGTGCTTATTTTGCCAGTCAAGGTCAGCAAGTGGATGTGATTAAGCTTTATGGCTCAATGGAACTAGCGCCGCTAGTAGGATTGGGTGATTTAATCGTCGATGTGGTCGATACAGGTAATACGTTAATTGCTAATGGCTTAGAGCCGCTCGATCATATCTGTGATGTTTCTTCGCGTTTAATCGTCAACCAAGTCAGTTACAAGCGTAAATTCGCTTTGCTTGAGCCTATCCTTGAGAGCTTTAAAGCTAGTATCGCTACAGTTGCTTAAGTGCAGGCTCAAAGCCATTATTGGTTTAGTGGCATGAGCTAGAAGTTATGATTGATGATATGAATCATGGCTATACAAAATTTCAAACCAGTTTATAGCTATAAATTAATATAGCATGATAGACTGGTTTTGTTGCGTCTGTCCCTAGCGAATATAGAGCCCAGTAAGGGTCAGCTCTCTAGCTTTTTTTAATTTGACGGCTTTGATAGCTTTATGAATTTTGGTTTTAACATAGGATTGCGTTATGCGTCAACTGAGTACCCAAGATAATGATTTTGAGCAGCAATTGTCTGCTCTATTAGCCTTCGAAACCGTCAATGATGCTGAGCTGTTAAAAACGGTCGACGATATCATTAATAGAGTTCGTCAGGATGGGGATAAAGCCGTATTGGCATTGACCCAGCAGTTTGATGAGCATCCAGCAACCTCGATGGCTGAGCTGGAGTTGAGCCAAGAGTCTTTGGCGCACGCATTTGCAGAGCTTGATGAGGATGTAAAACAGGCATTGACTACTGCCGCATCGCGAGTACAGAGTTTCCATGAGCGCCAAGTGCAAGAGAGCTGGCATTATGAGGACGAGCTAGGTAACCGTTTAGGTCAAAAAGTCACGCCCCTGGATCGAGTAGGTATTTATGTACCAGGAGGTTTAGCCTCTTATCCCTCTTCAGTATTAATGAACGCTATTCCTGCTAAAGTAGCTGGAGTTAAAGAAATAATAATGGTAGTGCCAGCGCCAGCAGGGGTACTCAATCCCTTAGTATTAGCCGCTGCGTATTTGTCCAAAGTGGATAGAGTGTTCACTATTGGTGGCGCACAAGCGGTCGCCGCTTTAGCTTATGGTACAGACACTATTCCAGCCGTAGATAAAGTCACTGGGCCAGGTAATAAATACGTAGCAGCAGCTAAACGAGCTGTCTTTGGCCAAGTAGGTATCGATATGATAGCGGGCCCTTCTGAAGTATTAGTCTATGCCGAAGGTGAAAGTGGCGATCGTGCGGATTGGTTAGCGATGGATCTGTTATCGCAAGCTGAGCATGATCGTATTGCCCAAGCTATTTTTGTCACTACTAGTGCCGAACAGTTGGCTGAAGTGGCTCTAGAGATTGAAAAAGCATTAGCTGAGTTACCTAAAGCTGATATCGCTCGTGATTCACTACAGAATCGTGGGGCATTAATTTTAGTTAAAGACCGCAGTGAAGGTATGGCGTTAATTAATCGTATCGCACCTGAGCATTTAGAGCTATCGGTAGATGAGCCTGATGAGCTGCTTGCTGATGTTCGTCATGCTGGTGCTATCTTTATGGGTCGACACACTCCTGAGGCTATCGGAGACTACTGTGCAGGTCCTAATCACGTGTTACCAACTTCGGGCACTGCCAGATTTTCCTCACCACTTGGGGTTTATGATTTTCAGAAAAAATCCTCAATCATCTATTGCACTGAGTCTGGTAGCAAACCTTTAGCCAAAATTGCGGATATTCTAGCGCAGAATGAAGACTTAGAGGCGCATGCGCGTTCCGCTCGTTATCGCTCTTAATAAAGGTCGCTCAAAGTATGAATGGCCAACTGCATAGCTAAAAACAGAGACAAAGCCCCAGACCTAACCACCCTTCTATAAAATCTGATGGATGGTAGAAGATGTCAATGAAGGCCTGTTATTTTCAGGGTTTATAGGACTTTAATCAATAGCGCAAATAATAGGATGATTTATGAGTGAATTGAGAATCGATGATAGACTTTGGTCAGCGAAAGCCCGTAATTTGTCACCTTACGTGCCTGGTGAGCAGCCACAGCATGATAATCTGTGCAAATTAAATACTAATGAGAATCCATTCCCACCTTCACCAACAGTAGCTGCGGCGATTAGCCAAGTGTTGGCTGATCAAGCGGATGAGCTGCGTCTATACCCAGCGCCTGAGTCTGATGACTTGCGTCAGGCATTGGCCCAGTGGTATCAGCTAGATAGTAATCAAGTATTCGTCGGTAATGGTTCAGATGAAGTGCTAGCGTTAGTGTTTGCCAGTTTCTTTATGAAGGAGCGTCCGGTACTAACCCCTGACATTAGCTATAGCTTTTATCCTGTTTATGCGCAGACTTTTGCTGTTGAGCTGGTAAAGATTGCTTTAGCAGCAGACTTTAGCGTTGACCCTGATAGTTATCGTCAGCCTTGCAGCGGTATTATCATTGCCAATCCTAATGCTCCAACCGGAATATTATTAGCGCTTGCTGATATTCGTAAGCTTGTCAGTGAACATCCTAATGCGGTAATAGTTATCGATGAAGCTTATATTGATTTTGCCGCTACTGATGATAACACTGCGGTCTCAGCCATAACCCTTATCAATGAGTTTGATAACTTGCTAGTGACTCAGACTTTTTCGAAGTCGCGTTCGCTTGCCGGTCTGCGAGTCGGTATGGCTTTTGGCAATTTATCGCTGATCGAAGCCTTAACCCGAATGAAAAACAGCTTTAACAGTTATCCGCTAGATAAGTTAGCACAAGCCGGTGCAAGAGCCAGTGTGTTAGACAGTGACTACTTTGAGCAAACCTGCCAAACTGTTATTAACTTGCGAGAGTCGTTGACCGCTGAGCTAACTGAGCTTGGTTATCAAGTGCTGCCATCACAAGCGAATTTTGTCTTTGTGCGTCCTAAGCAAGGTCACGCTAGTGAAGTAGCTAGCAAGCTACGTGAGCAAGGCATTATCGTCCGTCATTTTGATAAGCCACGTATCGAAGAGTATTTGCGTATTACTGTCGGCACTCAAGCACAACATGGGCGTTTGATTGCCGCATTGAGAGCTATGCAAGCTGTTGATTCTGTCGATATTAGCCAGTAGTCAGGCATGGTTGCTAATAACGCTAAAGAAGCTTTGCTAGTTAGTGCTTGCCTACTAGGTCAGCGCGTACGCTACGATGGTGGTCATGCGCAGCTGGCTGATAATGAGCTATTAACCCAGCTGCGTAGTAAGTTTACCGTTATTGCTATTTGTCCAGAAATACTAGGGGGCCTAGCAACGCCGCGTCCAGCTGCTGAGATTCAACAGCGCAGTGGTGGTATAGAAGTAGTCGATTGTGCTGGACAGTCAGTGAGTGCCGCTTTTATTAAGGGTGCCGAGCAAGCTAGTATCATAGCCCAACAGCAGCAAGTCACCCGGGCTTTACTAAAGTCAAAAAGCCCATCTTGCGGTCGTGGTTTGATCTATGATGGCAGCTTTACTAGTCAATTGTGCCAAGGCGATGGCATCACCGTCCAGCATTTACAGGCATTAGGTATTGAGGTTTATCACGAAGGTGAGATTGGCTTATTATTAGACGATAATTAGAGCCTAAGATGCCGTTTATAACTTTTGTTTTATAAGCCGAATACTAGGGCGCGCTGAAATTATTTAGCAGTAGTAGGTTTTTTAACCTAGTTTATTTATCTGCTAAAACAGCTAGCAAGTTACCCACTTTATCGAGACATTCTTGATACTCAGCAGCGTAGTCTGAGGCGACAGTAATACCACCACCCGCCCACAAGCTGACTTGTTTTTCCTCAGTTGCTATTTGACTCGCTTGCAAAGTACGTATCAGTACATTCCACTGGCCACTACCATCGAAGTTCATATAACCCATAGTGCCACAATAAGCCCCTCGAGCGTCCACTTCTAATTCGGCAATAATCTCCACCGCGCGCTTCTTTGGCGTGCCTGTAATAGATCCTGCTGGCAGGCTACCAAACAATACTGCTAAGGGATGGGCATCCTGTTTAAGCTCAGCACTAATGGTACTGACCATGTGATGGACATTACTAAAACTTTCTATAGCGAATAATTGCGGCACTTTTACGCTCCCAGTCTTAGCGTATTTGCCTAAGTCATTACGTAACAAATCGACGATCATCACGTTTTCGCTGCGATCTTTATCACTATCGATTAACTGCTGTTTTAGTAACATATCTTGTTCGGTAGTAGCGCCACGAGGTGCTGTACCTTTAATAGGCTTAGTAAGAATATAATTTTGCTGGGTTTGCGAGTCTTTTATAAAGGTAAAAAACAGCTCCGGTGAGCAGCTTAATAACTCAAAATCATTATTATCTATGGCAGCACTGGCGCTATTACTAAGCGCTAGATAACCGGCAAATGGCGCTTGCGTATTGCGTTGTAAAGCTGGTAAATAATCTAAAAGTGAGTTGTTTTTTTTAGCTGGTTTAGTAGAGTTTGCTGAAGTATCAGAGTTCTGCAACACAGTAGCATTTGCTAAAGCAGGAGAGGGGGTTACAACAGTCGCAGTGGTCACAAAGCTACCTTGCCAAACTTGGGTCAGATTAATCTGATAACAGTCACCTTGCTGCAGATAATGCTGAGTCTGCGCAAAGGCAGTTTGATAGTCACTTTTATGCCACTTCGCTGTTAAGAGTAATGGGCTAAGTTTTGCAGTATTTTGCGGTGCTGTTTGATTAGCAGATTCCATTGTAGTCAGCTGATTATCTAAATGCTGTAACGCATCGATAATAGTGTTTAACACTAAGTCAGTTGCTGGTTTATCAGTAACAGAAGCCGCAGGCCGAAAATTTAGCTGCCAGCCACTAGTACTTTTATCAAGGTAGGCATCAGTAGCGTTATTGATACTTTGGCTAATAGGGGTCAAATAAATATCATAATGTCCAAGCACCGCACAAGGCTGTGAGGGCTGTTGGCTAGCTAGCGCTGGGCTCAGCTCGGCGGCAGCGATATCATAACCGATAAAGCCAATCAATCCATGCTGATAGCTAGGTTTAGCAGTAAGCTGACTAATAGGATCGCATAAAAGGTGGTTGGGCTGATAGTTTTTATTGTAGTTATCACTGCTGTTATGATGATCACTGCTGTTCTCGTTCTCATTGCTGTTATGAGCGCTGCTGTAAGCAATCAGCACCTGTTGCCAGTCGGCATAACTCATATAGTCAGTAGCAAGGGTCTGCTCATCACGGCAGGTGGTTAGTACTTTATAGCGCTGGGTTTTGTCTTTATCGTCTTGCGGTAGGGTAGAAGGGTTTTGCTCAGTATCGAAATACACTGACCAACTGACTTTAGGTCGCAAACCAATGATTGGATGGCCGTCATTATTTAGCCAAACCAGTTGCCACTGAGCATCGGCATCTATGGCGGTCAGATGCTGCTGTAATGGCGGTAAAAGTTCTGCTGCTGACAAGCCAGCAAAACGCCATCGATTTACAATCGATGGCGTTTTTGTAGCAGATTCATTAGCACTAGCAAGTGTAGTCATTTATTAGGCATCAAATTTTTTGATAATTAGAGTGGCGTTAGTACCACCAAAGCCAAAGCTATTACTCATCAGCGTTTCAAGTTTGGCATCACGTTTTTCAGTGACAATGTCGAAACCTTCAGTAGCTGGATCTAAATTTTCGATATTGATACAAGGCGCTATAAAGCCTTCTTTTAGCATCAATAGACAGTATATCAGCTCTTGAGCGCCAACCGCACCTAAACTGTGACCAGTCATAGACTTAGTCGAGCTGATAGGGGGAACAGAGTCATTGCCTGCCGCGCCAAATACTTTAGCGATAGCCTTAAGTTCAGTGATGTCTCCTAAGGGCGTACTAGTACCGTGGCTATTGATGTAATCGACTGTATCTAGGCCTGCTTGATCTAAGGCTTGCTGCATGCAACGTACGGCGCCTTCACCGCTTGGAGCAACCATTTCAGCGCCATCAGAGGTCGCACCATAGCCAACAATTTCCGCTAAAATATTAGCGCCCCGAGCTTGGGCATGCTCTAAGCTCTCGACTACTACCATAGCGCCACCAGCGGCAATAATAAAGCCGTCGCGGTCTTTATCATAAGCGCGTGAGGACTGCTTAGGACTATCATTGTATTGAGTGCTCATCGCGCCCATAGCATCAAACATGCATGACTGCGTCCAATGCTCAGCTTCACTACCACCAGCTAGGACTACATCGGCTTTGCCCAACTGAATCAATTCAGCAGCATGGCCGATGCAATGAGTAGACGTAGCACAAGCAGAAGAGATCGAGTAGGAGGGGCCATGAATTTTTAGACCTGTTGCAAGCGCTGCTGATACCGAGCTGCTCATAGTCTTAGGGACGGCCATTGCTCCGACACCACGTAAGCCTTTTTCACGCATAGCATCGACAGCGATAACTACGCCTTCTGTGGAAGCGCCCCCTGAACCAGCGACTACCCCAACACGAGGGTTGCTATTGATAGTTTCTAATGACAGTCCAGACTGTTTGATTGCATCCAAAGCACAAACATAGGCATAAAGACTAGCATCACTAAAGAAGCGTTTCAGCTTACGATCAATGCCTGCAGTATCCAGCTCTGCTTTATCAACACTACCGCTTACCTGTGATTTAAAGCCATGCTCAGCATAAGACTCATTGAATACAATACCCGATTGCCCTTGCTGTAGGGCAGAGGTAACGGTTGCTAAATCATGTCCGATACAAGAAACAATCCCTGCTCCTGTGATAACCACTCTACGCATACTCTATTCCTTATGATGTTAAATGCTTATTTAAAATCTAATTTATAATAAGCAATGACTGTTAAGTCCATTTAATTTTATTGCAAAATATTTATTCAGTGTACAAGCATACCTTAATTGCAGCTATGATAGCTGATCAAACCTATAAAATCTTTGCTCAACGGTAAATTAATTTTAGAAAATATGTCACTCTCTAAATTAGCGTGGCTAAGTAAAAAGCTAAGACGGTAGCTAAGCAAAAAAACAAGCAAAAAACTAGGCCAGCTACTGATCCGAACTATTCTTTATTAATAATAGTGAAATCAGGGCTATTATCTGTAAATAAGTTATACCTTTAGATACAAACTTTATGACTGTAATAACATTGTTGACACTGACATCTTGTTCAAAACTTGGCTAAGATACCACTATAAATTATCGATAAAACTTGTTAATTATCAGCGAAGCTTGTTAGCGTTTGTTGTTAACATGCAAGGATGTAAAGTTTTTAGCAGCGAATTTTTGAACACTGAACTTGAAGCTGCGAATTTTTAAGCTTCGAATAATGCACTGATTATAATACTTCTAACTTTTATACATATTATTAACTTAAGGACACAACAATGGCAAAGCGTAGCGTACTTTCTAAAGGTATCAGTACAGTAGGTCATTTTACTCGTAATAATCTTGAGCGTGTAGGCTCTCTTATCGATAGTGCTAACGCCAAGACTGGTAAGCCACGCCAATATAAAGCTGTGAATTTAGGGGATGAAGATTATCAACAAGATCTATTTCGTGAGCAAACCCTAAAAGCCACACAACAGTTACTAGGAACTCGCTTTGCGACTTATGGTAAGTATGCCAAAAAAGTCGTCCCCAATAGCTTATTCCAATCAACTGTTGATGGCGCATTTTCGCAAGTAGCCAAATTAGCCTCTACTTGGAGTCAAATTGATTTACCAAACGAGCATCGTTTCGCCGATATTTCAAGCTTTGATGATGAGCAACGTTATGCACTAGCTACTGATATCGCTAATCAAAACCGAGCGCTGGCAACTCTAGGCGGCTTGACGGGTTTAGCTGGTTTGCCAGGACTATTAGCGGATACTTTATGGCTGTTATTAGTATCACTGCGTACGGTTTATCAGTTGGCGGCGGTCTATGACAAGCCCTTGACTGGTAAGCAAGGGGTTAAAATGGCCTATGAATTACTAGCGAATGCTGATTTAAGCAAAATGCAAGAGAAGCAAGCATTGTTAGCTGGGATCGGAGTCGGTAAAGGCTTATTACAAAATGCACAAACTAGTGGTCTGCACAGCGAGCTGAAAAACTTAGGTTTAAAGAATAAGAACGTCAACTTCTATGCCGAGCAAGTAGACAGCATCGCTAGTCAAGTTGGGATAGATTTGGATCAGATTAATTTATCGTGGATTCGTCGCTTGTTACCAGCTAGTGCGGTCATCGTCGGTATGCGTTATAACAGTCGTCTGATTGAAGAGGTTATCGGAGTAGCGCAAGCAACTTTTGCACCAGAGGCTAAGCTCGCTAATCGTGCCATCACTGACGATAGCGCTAGCGAAGCTGAAGTGAAAAAAGACGCAAGTACTGAGCCTAGCCAAGAAGATAAAAAGCCAGAAGATAAAAAGCCAGAAGTCAAAGATCAGAAGATGACAGAGCAAGCCGCTAGTCAGTCAGTTGATAAAGAAAAAGCTGCTGACAAATCGCAGGAAGCTGCTAGTAAAGAAAGCACTGATAAACAAAGTGCGAAAGTGGATAACAGCAAAAAAGACAGTACTGATAAAGAAAGTACTGATAAGGCTAGTGCTAAAAAAAGTGAAACTAATGCTGACAGTGCTGATAAATCCAAAAAGGACGACAAAGCGGATGTAGATACTGCTAAAAGTAACAGCGAACCACAGCCAGCAGAAGCAAAAAAGTAGCAGCAACTCGAAGTAACGCTAACTAACAGTGTTATTTAGTAGTTGAGACTATAACTATAAGTGGTGGTAATGACGGGGATTAACCCTTGAAAAACAAAACATTACCGCCATTTACTAGGAGCTCAAAGCAGTCACTGTATCGATTTACCAGCTAAAATGAACTTTATACACATCTTTCGGATGTTGTAAAGTACAAATAATGATAAATAGTTGAAATAGTAGTCACAAATCTTTATAATACATTGTCCTAAAAATGGGTACCCCTCAACTTCACGTATTATGTGTAGGAAAAGGTGGATTGACCCATTTTTTTGTTTTACACCCAACGGGAGACGGATGCCTTATGGCAACAACTAACCAATTAATTCGTAAGGGTCGCAAAACCATCAAGGAAAAGTCAAAAGTTCCTGCGTTGCAAGCGTGCCCACAGCGTCGCGGTGTATGTACTCGTGTATATACTACCACGCCTAAAAAACCTAACTCAGCCATGCGTAAAGTATGTCGTGTACGTTTGACTTCAGGCTATGAAGTTGCAAGCTACATCGGCGGCGAAGGTCATAACTTACAAGAGCACAGTGTTGTTCTTATTCGTGGTGGTCGTGTAAAAGATCTACCAGGTGTACGTTATCACACTGTTCGCGGTGCATTAGATTGTGCTGGTGTTAAAGACCGTAGACAAGGTCGTTCTAAATATGGTGCGAAGAAGCCTAAAGCATAATACTGATACTAGTATGCGCTTAGTTTCATTCGTACTACCCATTAACTGTGCATGGGATTGGTGTTGTTTCAAGACTCATATGCTGAGCTTATACCACATACCACCATGCAGTAAGGCTGACTGACAACTCACTACTACGCTCCATAAGTTAATAGCTGGTGTGAGATTGTGAATGTCAGACACTCCTGAAGACAAGGAAATTTATTATGCCAAGACGTCGCGTCGTAGCTACCCGTGAGATCCTACCGGATCCTAAGTTTGGTAGCCAAACCATCGCAAAATTCATCAACCACGTGATGAGCCATGGTAAAAAATCTACTGCTGAGCGTATCGTTTACGGTGCCCTAGAAACAGTAGCACAAAAGCGTAACATCGAAGATCCAGTAGCGTTCTTTGAAGAAGTGCTAGAAAACGTTCGCCCTATGGTTGAAGTAAAAGCTCGCCGTGTCGGTGGTGCTACCTATCAAGTACCAATGGAAGTACGCCCATCCCGTCGTACTGCCTTGGCTATGCGTTGGTTAGCTGAAGCTGCTGCAAAGCGTTCTGAAAAATCTATGGCATTGCGTTTAGCAGGCGAATTGAGTGATGCATCAGAAGGTAAAGGCAATGCTATGAAAAAGCGTGACGAAGTTCACCGCATGGCAGATGCTAACAAAGCATTCTCACATTATCGTTTCTAAGCTAGCTTAGAGATATAAGCATTTTTTGCAGTCAATAATTATCTGTGTTTAACAGTAATAGTTAATGATCATCTAATTGCTAAGCGTGGCTAACTGAATAATCAATTAGCCACGTTATTGTTTATTTACTCTACCGATTACTGCCAATATTTTTGATGCTAGCTAGGCTGTTACTATAGCCAGTTAGATATTTATTAGCGCTGGCAGCTATCTATCCCGACAGTATTACGACCCTTGTTTCACTGTCCGGTTATAAATTCTATAACTTTATATTCTTAACCTTTGCTTTTTATTGTCCGTATTAGGCTCATTAATAGTAGAACGCTAAAGCCAACTGCTGTTGCAGATGCCGCTTTTGTAGGATATAAAGTAGAGATACATCATACATTTATAATGTTTATGCAAACGACTTCCACTAGGAAAACACTATGGCTCGTATAACTCCCCTAAAGCGCTATCGCAATATTGGTATCTCAGCGCACATCGATGCTGGTAAAACCACTACTACTGAGCGTGTTTTGTTCTATACCGGTGTCAGCCACAAACTTGGTGAAGTGCATGATGGCGCAGCCACTATGGACTGGATGGAGCAAGAACAAGAGCGCGGTATTACTATTACTTCTGCTGCGACTACTTGCTTTTGGTCAGGTATGGCTAAACAGTTCCCTGAGCATCGCATCAACATCATTGACACCCCAGGCCACGTTGACTTCACGATTGAAGTTGAACGTTCTATGCGTGTTCTTGATGGCGCGTGTATGGTTTATTGTGCTGTGGGTGGTGTACAGCCACAGTCTGAAACAGTATGGCGTCAAGCAAACAAATACAAAGTTCCACGCTTAGCATTCATTAACAAAATGGATCGCGTTGGTGCGGATTTCTACCGTGTTGTAGAACAGATTAAAACCCGTCTAGGCGGCAAAGCAGTACCTTTGGTTATTCCAATTGGTAAAGAAGACGATTTCGAAGGTGTTGTTGACTTAGTTACCATGAAAGCCATCTATTGGGACGAAGCGTCGCAAGGTATGGAATACGAAGAGCGTGAAATTCCAGCAGAACTTCAAGAAAAAGCAGAAGAGTATCGTGAATACTTAGTAGAAAATGCTGCTGAAGCTAATGAAGAGTTGATGAATGAATACCTCGAAAATGGTGAATTGTCTGTAGAGCAAATCAACGCTGCTATTCGTCAATTGACTATTGATAACGAAATCATTCCATTGCTTTGTGGTACTGCCTTTAAAAACAAAGGTGTTCAAAAGATGTTGGATGCAGTTATTCAGTATCTACCAGCACCAATGGACGTACCTGCTATCAAAGGTATTCTTGATGACAAAGATGAGTCTGAAGGTTTCCGTGAAGCATCAGATGACGCACCTTTCTCAGCTTTAGCGTTCAAAATCATGAACGACAAGTTCGTTGGTAACTTAACCTTCGTTCGTGTTTATTCAGGCGTTATCAAGCAAGGTGGCAGCGTTTATAACCCAGTTAAAATGAAGCGTGAGCGCGTTGGCCGTATCGTACAGATGATGGCAAATGCTCAAGAAGAGCTTGCAGAAATTCGTACTGGTGATATCGCAGCCTTAGTAGGCATGAAAGATGTGACTACTGGTGATACTCTATGTGATGAAAGCAATGTTATCACCCTAGAGCGTATGGAATTTCCAGATCCAGTTATCAGCCTAGCGGTTGAACCTAAGACTAAAGCTGACCAAGAAAGAATGTCAATTGCTCTAGGTCGTTTGGCGAAAGAAGATCCATCGTTCCGTGTTCATACTGACGAAGAGTCTGGTCAGACTATCATCAGTGGTATGGGTGAGCTACATCTTGAGATCTTAGTAGATCGTATGAAACGCGAATTCAATGTTGAAGCTAACATTGGTGCGCCACAGGTTGCTTATCGTGAAACGATTCGTGACACTGTTGAACAAGAAGGCAAATTCGTTCGTCAGACTGGTGGTCGTGGTAAATTTGGTCATGTCTGGTTACGTCTTGAGCCTATGGATCCAGCGGGCGATGTTCTTTATGAATTCGCTGAAGAAGTGGTTGGTGGTACTGTACCAAAAGAATTCCATGGTGCGGTCGACAAAGGTATTCAAGAGCGCATGAAAAACGGCGTACTTGCTGGCTACCCAATCGTTGGCGTAAAAGCTACTTTGTATGACGGTTCTTACCATGACGTCGATTCGGATGAGCTATCATTTAAGATGGCTGGTTCTATCGCTTTCAGAAAAGGTTTCTTAGCGGCGAACCCTACGCTTCTTGAGCCAGTAATGAAAGTTGAAGTAGAAACTCCTGAAGATTACATGGGCGATATCATGGGCGATTTAAACCGTCGTCGTGGTATGGTTCAAGGCATGGAAGATCTACCTGGTGGCACTAAGCAGATCCGCGCAGAAGTACCATTAGCAGAAATGTTTGGTTATGCGACGCAAATGCGCTCAATGTCACAAGGCCGTGCTACTTATTCTATGGAATTCCAAAAGTACGCTGAAATTCCTAAGTCAGTTTCTGCTGAAATCATCGCTAAGTTCAACTCTAAAGATGATGACGAGTAAGTAATAAGTAGTTAAGAAACACCAGTTAAATAGGGCAGTATAGAGTTAATCTCTAGATTGCCCGCCTTAATTACCGCAATAATCCGTTAAAAGACTTGTTATTGGCTGTAATTTTCTTATAATATCTGCACATCGTATGTGCAAATTTTTAACATTTATCTTAATGTGGTCAGTATCGTCTTAACTCATGTACAAACATCCGTTAAGCACTGAACCCCAATAAAAGAGGAAATACTCATGGCAAAGGCCAAGTTTGAACGCAAAAAGCCACACGTCAACGTCGGTACTATTGGACACGTTGATCACGGCAAAACTACATTAACGGCTGCTATTGCAACTGTTG